>CAKZYI010000735.1 GCA_937884735.1 uncultured Pleurocapsa sp. | reverse complement strand
GAGGCAATTAATTCATTGAGATCGAAGATTTTATCAACAGCATCAACAAAACCCGTACTTACTCGGCTGTTGGGTAAGGCTGCAACGAGTTCTAATAGGGATACTTCCCCGTTATTATTGGCATCTAGTCTTACGCCAAATAGATTATTGATTCCCAACTGAGTGAATAGCTTAGTATCGGTGTTGAGTACGTCGATAACTGGCTGTAATGGTTCGAGAATATCGGCAATGTCGCTAATTATGGGTTCGGCAAAATCGCTAATAAACGTACCTAAATCTACCTCGACATTATTGAAGTTAATATTAGGCTGGGCTAACTCTTGGAATTCGCCTTTATCATCATAGCCAAAAGCATCCCAACCAATACCTAAATCGAAGAGGAAGTTAGGTAAGAATGTATCCGTACCCTCAATACTAGTTTCCGCACTAAAACCAACGCTTAACGAACCATCTAAGACGGGAATATAAACGTCTTCCGATTCAAAATCCTGTTTTAATTCTGAAACTGTTAAACGCTGTTCGTCATTTTTAGGAACTAACCGTTTTTGGTCATTATTAGCATTCTCAGTATTGTAAGCAGAGTCTAAATTAATTGCCGATTCTAAATCTTCAAATTCTTCTAAATCGTTTAACTCGGCTAACTCTGGATATTGACTAAAGTCTTCAATGATTTCATAAGTACCGTCATCTTTAAGACGAACAAAGTCAAATTCTTCTCCATCATCCAACTTATTATTGTTATTGCTATCGTCAAACTCAATAGTAGGGAGGTTATCTAAATCTTCTAATTCGACACCAAATTCAATTCTTGCCTGAGTAGGATTATCTCCATCGTTAGCCAAGTCTAGCTGCAATAAACCCATGCTGGCATTGGCATTAAAGTCATCGTTGAGAACTAGATCGACTCCTGTAGTTAACTCAGTTTTTTCTGTATTGAGGAAGAAACCAAAGTCTTTATTAATACCAAAACTTAGATCCAAACCATAATCAAAGCTAAGTTTGGCATCCCCATCTATATTTAAACCCAGGGCGGGTAAACCTAAGTCTGAGGAAAGATCGATACCGCCTAAGTCATAAACATTACCAATAGAAACATCAAAGGTAGTTTCACTAAAAGAAACGCTGCTGTCAACAGTAACATCTAAATCAATTCCCAACCTGGCAAAAGCACCCTCGATCGCACTTTCGAGTAAATTCTCTAAGCCTTCTTTCGTCAGGTTTTTAGCAGCTTTAATTTGATTGACGACTGCATCCTTAAAAGTACCGATAAAGTCGGGGGCAAAATCGCTTAACTTACCAACTAACGGTATTTCAATACCCAGCAATTCTTCGGCAATAATATCCTGAATTTCTGTCAGTGCCGATTCCAAACCTTCTGCTGTCTCTTGGGCATCAATAATTTCTACAATATCGACATTAATAACTTGATTGGGATAGTTAGGGTTATTAGAACTAATTATAATTTGGCTAGTATGACTGCCTTCTACCGCCGAATCTGCGATCGCACTAATATCAACAGCCTGAAAGTTATTAAAGTTACCTGGTGTAAAAGTTAAGTTCCCAATCGGTTCGATTTGCCCGTTGGTATTGAAGTTTAGAGTTATATTACTGCTAGGTTGACTGCCTAAAGCAACAAAAAAGCGATCGCCTAATCCATCTTCTTCTACTCTGGTGCCATCTTCCGTTTCAATTATGGCAATGCCGTTACCGCCATTAGGAATAGTTAACGGGCGATCTGTAATAGTCATAGTGGCAGAACCATTATCAACGCCATAATTTAATATTTCCCCATCAGGATTAGTCGCCTCCGTCAGAGTTAGGGTGATGGTTTCGCCGTTATCAGCAGCAACATCAAACAGTGCAGAAACATCAATGTTTGCCGAAGTTGCCCCTGCTGGAATAAATACATTATTGGGAACGAGAGGGTTATAATCCTCTCCTGCATTAGCACTACCGCTAACGGTATAGTTTACCACCAAGCCACTATTGGGTGCGGGTTTATCTAAAGTAACGACAAAATTGCCAGTTTCTCCTTCAGTAATACTAGTTGTACCCGCAGTAATACTTACCTCTGGTTCGTCATCTTTAATAGTTAAAGTCGCTGTAATATTTACTCCTAACTGATAATTCTCTCCAGCAAATAATTCCACAACTACAGTCTCATTGCGATCAAAGAAAATATCATTAGTAGGATCGACAACTATATCGACTGTCGTTTGCCCCGCAGGTACTAAGACAGTGCCACTTAAAGCGGCATAATCCAGATCAGCCGTAGCATCTCCGCTAACACTGTAATTAACTTCTATCGGAATAGGAAAAGGCGAACTAAGTTCTATTTCAAATACTCCTGCTACGGAATCTCTCTCCTCTGGAGTAACACTGGCAGTAACGATAATAGTGGGAATAACTAACTTAGCAATTTCGCCATAAACCTCGCTATTATCTTGAAAGCGATCGAAACCAATAAAATTACCAGTAGCATTACTCGCTTCATTTTCTAGAGAATCCCGTGTATCAAAAATCAGATTAGAGCCACTTACCTTAGCACTAATATCCCGAATAAATATCGCTCCACCTTTTCCCTGCGCTCCATTATTTCCAGCAATGGCTCGGTTGTAATTAAAGGTACTATCAATGATTGTCAGGTTGGCATTAGAGTTAACAAAGATCGCACCCCCTAAACCAGCACCTCCTCCTCCTGTTCCTCCAGAACCTCCCGATCCTCTAGATAAAGTTCCGCCTCCACTACCCGAACTACCGTTAGTGCCATTCCCCCCAAATGTGCCACCAAAGCCTTTCGAGCCTCCAGAGCCATTACTAATACTACCTACGCCAGTGCCTCTGCCACCGCCACCACCACCAGCACTATCTCCACCTACACCGAATCTACTACTGTTACTCGCGCCATTGTCACCCCTACTACCACTATCTGGATTAGAGCAAAGAAAACCCGAACAATCTCCACCATCTCCACCACTGTTATTACTAGTACCATCTCCACCACTACCACCGTCGCCACCTATGCCAGCACCTCTACCACCAGAACCTCCTCTACCGCTAGAACTACCGCCGATGGCGAAATTAGCGTCAAAGACAACATTATTGACAATTACTGACGAATCGCTATCAATAAAGATGGCTCCTCCAGCACCTAAGCCACCGCCTTTTCCCTTAGTAGTATTTTCTCCTTGATGTAAGCCATTAACTAAATTTAAATCGGCAAAACTAACATTTGCCCCATCAACCCTAAATAATCTGCCTAGATCTCCACCATTAATGGTTACACCAGCACCTTCAAATTGAATATCGTTGTCTTCACCGATAATAAAAGAATGAGCTGCAATGCTTTGCCCGCTAATACCACTGAGATCAATCGTGTCTAAACCAGGAATAGTCGCAGCTTCTGCGATCGCAGCTCGTAACGAACCTTCCCCACTAGCATTATTATTAGTAACTTCAATAGCATTCCGTAAAACTCCTGTATACGCTTCCAAAGTTTTAAGTTGCAATGCCAACGGTGCGTCAATTAATCCCGTAGTGTATTCTAGTTCCCAATCACCGTTTAATAATTCATTACCTGTTAAGTCTACCGATGCTGCGATATCTGCATTGGTTAAAGTACTAAGGCGATTGATAAATGCTTTACCATTTTTTCCCAACGCTACATTGCAACCATATAAGAAAATATCTCCATCTTCTGTAAGGCTATCGCCCCATTTTTCTAACTGTTCTTGATAAGCTTCAATATTATTATTGTTTAATACTGTCGAACCCAATTGCAGACTTCCAGAACTTCCATGGGAAATAATTTGAAGACTATTAATGTTGCTTCTAGCTGCTAATACTTCTGATATCTGTTCTACTCCATCTAGAGCAGAATCTAAGACTATAACTTCTGTGCCAAATTCAAGATCTTGAATCAGATCCTGATAGTTAACTACACTGCGATCGACAATAACAAGATTAATATTTTGATTAGGCATAATAGATACTTCTCGCTTTATTATTTTAAAATAAGCTTTTAATAAAAGATATTTATTAAAAGAATTAAAATACAATATGTATATCTAATATATGATTATGCCGATACCAATTTATAAGTAAAAATAAGAAGATTTAAAGAAGATTTGATAAAGCTAAGAAAACTTTTTACATTTATATATTCTTTCTTCGTCGATACAATAGAGGAATTATTGATAATAAAGCTAAGAAAGTAAGAGCCATAAAAAAAGAAAGGCGATCGCCTCCACTCATTGCCTCTTCTCCGCTATGACCGATCCAAGTGTAGGCGAAGCTACCAGGAATTACGCCTACAAAAGTAGCAACAGTATAGTCAGCCCAGTTAATTGTAGTTAAACCAAATAGATAATTGACTAGATTAAAGGGAGAGATAGGAATTAAGCGAGTTGTTAGCACAAATGAAAAAGGGCAATCTAAAACAGCAGTTTGGAACTTGTTGAGCTGCTTGTTTTTACTAAACTTTTGTTGAGCAAAATCCTGTAGCAAATAACGAGCCGCTACAAAAGCACAAAATGCACCCAAAGTAGCACTAACGATCGAAATTAAAGTTCCATGCCATAAACCAAAAAGACTGCCACCAACAATAGTTAAAATTGTCCCAGGAATACCTATTACTGTTAAAACAGTATAAATACCAATAAAGACTATTTCAATATAACCTTCATACTGCCTAATAAAGCTCTTGAATAATGTGACATCAAAAACAATTTTTAATGGAGTAAAAATAAACAGTATGATTAAAATTAATCCAGAAAGCAATAAGGCGATCGCTTTTTTGGTAATTATAACAGCATAAAACTTTTGGCATGTCTTTTTAAACATGATGATAATTAGACCAAAGATCCTCCACAGCTAGAACCCGTTCCCGCCGTACACCCATAACAGTAATCTGCTGTTTTGATTTTGTTAATTACATCCAAATTATCTAATTTTAAGATCTTATCGACAGTTAGCTTTTCTCGGTTGGGAGTAGTAGCAATAATACTTTCCATTTGATTGAAATCGCAATCATAAACATTTCCCAAGTAGTCTATAGATAGCTCATTACGGCACATTACATGTTCCAAAGTTTGTGCATTGTAATTGTCTTCTAAAAACTCAAGATAGTCATCATGAATTTTTCGACGCTGTAAAAACTGCTTTGTTCTACCAATGGGAATATTGGTAATAGTAAAAAGGTTATTAAAGCTAATATCAAAATTATCTTTCAAATAAGTTTTATAGTCTTGCTCTAGCTGTTGCTGATTGGGAGTAAGAGAAAAATTATTATCAATAGGTAAAGCAGGATTATAAACCAAATCCAAAACTAAATCTGCATCTTTTCCATAATCTAATTGATTCAGCTGTTGAATTGCTCGAATCGAATTATTATAAACTCCTGCACCTCTTTGTTTGTCTACATTAGATTCTAAATAACACGGAAGCGAAGCTGTAACTCTCAGTTTGTGTTTGGCAAAATATTTGGGTAAATCTTCGTAACCAGGCTCAAAAAAAATCGTTAAATTGGAGCGAACAATAACTTCTTTTCCCTTCGCCCTAGCTGCTTCTACTATGGGGCGAAAACCATAATTCATCTCAGGCGCACCGCCTGTCAAATCTACGGTATTAATCTGAGGATAACGATTGATCAACTCTATAATCTGCTGGCAAACCTCAGAAGACAATTCTTCTGTACGTATCGGACTAGCTTCTACATGACAATGGGTACAAGCAAGATTGCACTTCCTCCCCAGATTAACTTGCAAAACCGTAATTTTATTTTTAACCAAAGGTGCAGCTATTTTTTGGTCAAAGGGAGTAAGAGAAGTTTTGGCTGTCGATGACATAAATTAGTAATGAAAAATAATTGATGAAAGGCAGTTGGCAATTACGATGGTAATTTTAACTAATTTAGCCTTTGCAACAGTTTAAATTATTAAAGCCAGATTAATATTTACTGATATTCATTATTTGCTATCGATCACCGCATCAGCCTCAATCTCAACTAATATCTCTGGAGCAATCAAACGGCTCACTTCCACCATGGTAGTTGCAGGGCGAATATCGCCAAAATATTCATTATGGGCTTTAGCAATGGTTTGCCAACGATCGATATTAGTTACATAAATTCTGGTACGCACTACGTTTTGTAGACTTCCTCCAGCCATGATTAATGCCGATTCAATATTTTCAATAATTTGCTTTGTTTGGGTATATGGATTTCCTAAACCAACAATTTTGCCAGCCTTATTTGTTGCCGTAGTACCAGAAACATGAATTTGATTGCCAATTCTGACTGCTCTAGAATAACCTGCCAACTTTTCCCAGGGAGAATTAGTGCAAATGTTTTTTCGTTTCACTTTAGATTAAGATTAATTTTAAAAAACTATTGCTATTAGCTCAACTCTACTTCGTCCGTTATAAAAAGTAGTACTATTTGTAACTAAACTAATTATTAACAGAATTTTAGATCGATAGTTGTTTTAAAATAATTGAGAAGTTAATAATCTAATATTAATTATTTTTTAATGACTGTTACTGCACCAAAAACCAATCTTGGATTAGCTTCTCGTTTAGTAAATGGCGTTTTGGCGATCGCACCTTTAGCCGATTTTGCCAAAAACCGCGCCCGCAACATGATGATTAAGCGAGCCGAATCCATTGGAGTGCCTTGGCGAGAAAACTTCCGACAATTGAGCGATCGCAATTGGGATGCAGATCTGTTGGCAGTTCAAAACCCAAACTTAGAATATCCTGCATACTACACTACTTCATTCCATGCCTACGATGAAGGCAATTTAAGCTGGAAAGCTGCTTGGGAAGTAGAATCAGCATCTCGTGCTGTTCATGCTCAAATATGGTCATCGGGGGATGTGAGTGGAGATCCGATGCTTCGAGGCAGCTATAGTAAAGCAATTCAAGAGAATATTGAGATATCGCCCCAAAATATTCTCGATTTAGGTTGTGGTGCAGGAATGAGCACTTTTGAGTTACAAAAAATATATCCCGACGCTCAACTTACAGGAGTCGATCTTTCTCCTTATTTTCTGGCGGTAGCAAAATATCGAGCCGAAGAAGCTAACCAAAACATCAATTGGGTTCACAGTGCAGCAGAAACTACAGGCTTACCCGACGGTAGTTTTGATTTAGTTTCCGCCTGCTTGATGTTTCATGAATTACCCACAACTGCTGCTAAAGAAATTATCACAGAAGCCCGTCGCTTGTTACGCCCTAGTGGTCATTTAGCCATCATGGATATGAACCCCCAGTCGGAAATATTTCTCAAAATGCCGCGTTACATCCTTACTTTGCTTAAAAGTACCGAACCTTATATGGATCTGTACTTTAGTTTGGTAATGGAGCAGGTATTTACAGATGCAGGGTTTGAAACTCCTAGCGTTACGATCAATAGCCCTCGACATCGCTCGGTAATAGCCCGTGTTAAATCCAATTAACGTGTAGGGGCGATTCGCGCGATTCGCCTTTACTTTACCAACGCCTATAAAACCTCTCTCTTTAAATAAGGCTGCAAAACATCAGGAACTTTAACCGTACCGTCTGGCTGCTGATAGTTTTCCAAAACTGCTGCCATTGTTCTACCAATAGCCAAACCTGAACCATTTAAAGTATGCACATACTGCGTGCCTTTTTTACCAGCTTGTTTAAAGCGAATATTAGCTCGGCGGGCTTGAAAATCTCTAAAATTAGAGCAGCTAGAAATTTCGCGATACATATTCGCAGAAGGCAACCATACCTCTAAGTCATAGCATTTTGCCGCGCCAAAGCCGATATCCCCCGTACATAATTCTAAAATTCGATAAGGTAGCTTGAGAGCTTGTAAAATGGCTTCGGCATTCTCTACCAAAGTCTGATGTTCGGCTTCAGAAGTTTCGGGGGCTACTACTTTGACTAATTCCACTTTATTAAACTGATGTAGCCTAATTAATCCGCGACTGTCTCTTCCTGCACTACCTGCCTCGCGACGAAAACAAGGAGTATAAGCGCAGTGATGAATGGGCAACTCACTATCTTCAATCACCTCATCGCGATAAAGATTGGTTACAGGCACTTCTGCCGTAGGAGTAAGCCAGAGATCATCATTGCTGCACTTGAAGCTATCTTCAGCAAATTTAGGTAGCTGACTCGTACCCTGAAGGGATGCACTATTAACCAGCACAGGAGGCATTACTTCCAGATATCCCGCAGCAATTTGTGTATCGAGCATAAAGCTAATTAAAGCCCTTTCCAAAGCTGCCCCTGCACCCACAAGGTTAACAAAGCGACTTTGAGCTACTTTTACGGCTCTTTTAAAATCTAAGATGCCTAGTTTTTCGCCAATTTCCCAGTGTGGTAATGGATTTTGGTTGTCCGTAATATATTCATCGCCCCAACGCTTAATTTCTACGTTTTCCTCTTCTCCTTTCCCCAAAGGAACAGATTCATCGGGTAAATTGGGCAATTCTAATAAAAGAGCCTCTATTTTAGCTTTGAACTCTTTTTCTTGCGGCTCTAACTCGCTTAACTTAGTTTTGATCTTATTTCCTTCTGCTTTTAGCTGGGCAATCTCCTCCCCTTGAGGATTGCTGCCGCTACCAATCTTCTTGCCAATCAATTTACCAATTTCATTACCCCGCGCACTAAGTTGGCTGCGCTTGGTTTCCAATTCCCGCGATGCACGATCTAATTCTACAATTGGCTGAACATCATAACTACCATTACGGCGATCAATTAACTCTTGTATTTTTTCGGGGTTGGCTCGAATTAGTTTTAGGTCTAGCAC
This sequence comes from uncultured Pleurocapsa sp., assembly GCA_937884735.1. Classification (GTDB taxonomy): domain Bacteria; phylum Cyanobacteriota; class Cyanobacteriia; order Cyanobacteriales; family Xenococcaceae; genus Waterburya. The sequence continues at coordinate 7,851 of CAKZYI010000735.1, read as the reverse complement.
CGCTTTTTCTTTGTTAAATCATTGGCTTCTTTTCTTTATGCTAGGATATCTCGTTTTTGGAATTTGAAGTGAGCCAAAATAGTTGAATTGAGTTAAAAGCGATAAGCCTACGGCATGGCTTGCGCTACGCTTTGAAGCAAAGTTGTTTAGATCGATACTGTTAAATCTAAATTAAATCAATTCATCTTTGTGTTTTTTAAGTAGCACGACTGAGCTTTTTTCTAAGTTTTTTAAAAGATGTTAATTAAACAAAAAATACAGCATAACTTTATGTCTCTAAATTTTTTGAATTTTTATTATAATTATTAATGTTTATTTCGGATAAACTCCAATAACCCTTATGGCAAAAGACAATAATTTAATTAAATTAATACTAAATATAGGTGACAATAAAACTTTTTTTAAATTAGTTCATTTAATCGAAAATTTGGTCGCTAAGGTTTTGTCTATTGTTTTATTAGTTTTAATTTTGGTAGCTTTAGCCGATTTAGTTTTTGTTATTGGTAGCAATATATTGACCGAACCGCTTGGTTCAATTAATAAAACTCTCATCGAACTATTTGGTTTATTTTTAAATATTTTAATTGCTTTAGAATTGTTGGAAAATATTACTGTTTATCTTAAAAAACATATTTTTCAAGTCGAGTTAGTTATCTCTACCTCTTTAGTTGCAGTTGCTCGTAAAATCATTATTTTCGATTTGCAAAAGTATTCTGGCAATGATCTAATTGCCTTGGGTTTTGCGATTTTAGCTCTCTCTATTAGTTACTGGCTAATTCAACGGTTGCGAAAGAAATAATACCATTTATCACTAATAGCCAAAGACGTGGTTAGCGTTTTATTTTAATTCTCTAGTTCATCCCTCATTTATGCAACGCCGAAAAACAATATGCTTTTCCCAGTCACAAGAGATACATGATATGGTGTTAACCAAAATATTTCTCCAATAAGAACATGGCATTAATTCAAGGTACTAATAATAGCGATAGCTTTGGCATTGATGATAATCCAGTTAGTGATGATACTGTCTACTTAGGAGCGGGCGATGACACCTTTACTGTAGGTAATGGAACCGATACTGTCTCAGGAGGTAGTGGAGCTGATGTAATATCTTCTACTCCTGCATTTGCTTCGGTTAAAAGCATAGTTTTCGGTGAATCTGGCGACGACCGAATTGACGTAAGCTTTGTATTTGAGAGCGAACTGTATGGCGGAGATGGCGACGATTCTATCAAGGGGGGAATTAGTACCGATATGTTATTTGGAGGAAACAACAATGATACTCTTGATGGATCAAATGGTAATGACCGTATCTATGGCGAAGAAGGCGACGATTTGCTCTTTGGCGGGAACGGTTCAGATACTCTTAGTGGTGGAAATGGAAACGATACCTTGATTGGCGTATATCTAGCTGGAAACGAAAGAGATGTTTTATATGGTGGTAGTGGTGCAGATGTTTTTGAAATCATTCCTTTCAATCGCAATGGCATAATGAATGATACCAGCGATGTTATCTATCTCAAAGATTTTCAGTCTGGAGAAGACAAAATTGACTTATTCGGGTATCCAGATTACTACGAACTGCAAACTTCAGGTGCTGACACGCTAATCTATGCAAAAAATAGTAGCACAGGTGAGATTGGTAATCTGTTGGCAATTGTCGAAAACCACAGCAATTTAGACTTATATTCTTCAGACTTCATCTAGTCTTTTTCCCTATCAATTCATCTCTTAGTTCAGTAACGCCCTCAGCCTTAATAAGCTAATCTGTTTCTTAGGAGTTATTCCTCCTGCCAAGTTTTAGTACATACAGCATATAGCTCTACTCCGTATTCATCGGACTGGATTCTGACTGGTAAAGAACGAAATCTGGTATGAGCAAATAGCTTTTCCAAATCTTCTGCCGAACGATAAATTGAGTGCCATTCCAAAAGATGCTCTAATATTACGCGGTCGGGATTAGCAGAGTGAAAGCTGCCCAAAATAACAGTACCATTGGGCAAAAGGCGATCGTATACCCAGTCAAGCATCCGAATTAATTCGCGATCGCTTAAATAGTTTGCCATACTAACGCTATAAATCATTTGCTGGGGAGCAATATCAATATTGCTATAGCCTTCGGCAAGTAAAAATATATTATCTTGAATAAAAGTTAGGCGATCGCGAAAACCCCATTTATGAGCCACATTTGCAGCAGCGGACAAGTCTTGATGATTAAAATCAACACAGGTAATGTGGGCATTGGGTGGTTCAGTTTGGAAATAAAGATTTAAAATTTCTGATGCTGTACCACTGCACAAACTAGTCACAGGCATAGGATTATCAGCAGTCCAGTTTTCTGCTAGCTGCTTAATCGTATCAGTAATTACGCCACCACGATTTTTAAGAGCCAAAAAGGTAGGTAAGCTACGAATCCAACGATCTAAATAAATACCTAGATGTCCATCTCCTTCTGGTTCATTTTGGGACAGCAGTTCGGTAACATAAGAGTCGCTAGTGCGATTTGCTGGCTTGCGAAAAGCAAGATCGATAAAGCTACTGAGCATAAAAAAAGGAAATGTTTCGCGAAACAAGTAAGTCCCTATGGCTTGTTGAATTTTTGGCTCTTGAATTAGCTGTTCTCGCAAAGAGCTAATTAACATATTACAAATTTTATTAATTTGTTCTTGAGCCTCAGCATCTTCAATATCTTTGCTACGAATTTCTTGCTTGATACTCTGAAGATTTTCTTTAAATAATTCTGTCTCACCAATTAATTCAGGAGGAATAGCATCCTGTCCTTGTTGTCCTGTGCGCTGGATATCATACTCTGGAGAAACCTGCACTCTCCGCATTAAATGAGATACCAAAGAAGTGGTTTGTCGCAGTCGATTAGAAAGATTGTGGGCTAAAGACTGATAAAAGCGATCTGACAAGCCAGGAACAGAAGTTAACAAAGAATAGAGGTTTTGCTCGTTTAAAACACATACCTCTACCTCTTCTTGGGCAATTACCGCAGCACTGGTGGGGACACCTTCCAAGAAAGACATTTCCCCAAATATCTCTCCTGGCTCTAAAAAAGCGATCGCTACATCTCTACCTGATGCTGCTCTTTCCACCCGCACTATCCCTTTTCGCACTAAGTAAATTGCACCAGATAAACGACCTTCTCTAATGATTATTTCCCGTTGCTGATAGGTGGCAACCTGGGCTTTTTCTAATAGAACGTTGTAGTCTTCCGTAGTTAGGTATTATAGTTTACTGTTCATTTAGAGTGGGTTCTCCGAGCTGCACCCCAGGTAATATGCCCAAATTGGTTAGAATCGATGTCATATTATGAGGATAAGTATTTGCAGTCTGACAAATTAGGACGTTGGGCTTGATGATGAAATAATCTTTTGATGGCGGCTTTTCTTCTTTGGGGAGATTCAGTAGCTAGATTCCAGAGACTTTCATAAAAGAAAAAAGATACTCCAGCAAACTCATGCTCGCGAGCGATTTTAACTTGCTTATTGATTTTGTGCCATAAAATTGGACGACCTTTCAAGCCTGATAGCACCCCAATACCCACAGGAATGTGTTCTTTAGCAGCCAAGATCTCAGGTTTTTTCTACTCTTTGATTAAACTTTCGTTGCTGTAACGATATATTTTAACAATTAATTCTTCAATAAAGCCTTTACGCTCCCAAGTGTACCAATCCATTAAAAAGGAATTGAGGGAAAAATGTTGGGGGTTGGGAGATACAGAAACAATAGCTTGAGGATTATGACGTTTAAGCTCATGAAATAGGGTTTCGACATAGGCAGTGATTTTATCTGCTCGCCAACGAACCCATTCTGGGTCTTTATAGTCTTCTGGAGGGGATTTGCCGTTATGTTCTTCTTGATATAGCTTGACTGTATAGTCGTCATATCCCAGCTCTGAAGGATAGCCAAAATGATCATCTAGCTGAATACCATCAATGTCATAGTTGCTAACTATTTCTACAAGCAGATCGGTCATGAATGCTTGCACATCAGGACGCAGCGGATTTAACCAGACTCGCTCGTGTATCTTGCCTTCCAACCAAACAGTGCTACCATCTTGCATCGGCAGGGGACATAAAACCAAACTCAAACCAAGGAATTACGCTCATTCCTTTTTTGTGTCCTTCTCGAACAATTTCTTTTAGAATATCTCTGTTTTGCAGTCCTTCAGTGGGGTCAAGAGCAAGTCCTGTTATCGATTCTGATACTTTAGAGGGATAAAGCGTGTAACCCCAATTCCAAACGGTAGGATAAAGTGTATTAAAATTGGCTTCTGCCAAAAGAGAGACGGCTTCTGCTGTTTTGCGATTCTCAAATAAAACATCGCTATCAATATTGGTTAGCCACACTCCTCGCAACTCTGTTCGAGTATCTCCTTGGCACTGTCTTAATTCACTCTGAGCCAACTGTCTAGAATGACCAGGAAAAGGGGTTATGGCGACAAAAGTCAAAGCCAAAATAAATAAAAAAATCAACCAAGATACACGACCCTTTTCTTGGCTAAACTGAACTAGCTTATTGGCAAAAGTATCAAATGATTTGGCAATACGTTCTTTCATCTATGCCTTAAAATTTAGAGGATACGGCGATTATAGCTGCTTATTTTTAATCTTTCTTGATACACACTTATTTTTGGTAAGAGCATATTATCTCATGGATATTCGTCGTGCAAAAGAAGCGGATCTAACAGCAATTGTCAATATTTATAATCAAAGCATTTCTAGCCGTATGGCAACAGCCGACACCGAACCAGTTACCATCGAAAGTAGACTAGATTGGTATCACAATCGCTCCGTCAATCGCCCTTTGTGGGTAGCAACAGCTGAGGATGAAATAACGGGCTGGCTTAGTCTTCAGAATTTTTATGGTCGTCCTGCATATGCCCAAACTGCCGAAGTTAGCGTGTATGTCGCTACTCAATATCATCATCAGGGAATTGCCAGTCAGCTTTTAGAAAAAGCGATCGCTTTTTGTCCCCAATTGCAGTTAACTACCTTGTTAGGCTTTGTTTTTGCCCACAATCAACCCAGCATAAATCTTTTCCAAAACTATGGTTTTACCCAATGGGGTAATTTACCCAATGTTGCAGTACTTGACGATCGCGATTGTAGTTTATTAATTTTGGGCTTAAAAATTACTCCTGGCTAATGATTTTAGATAAGCTACCTATATTTAGATAGTTTTCGGTTAAATTTCCTTGAATTACATCACAAGGCTTATCTGGCTCGCCTAAATCGCTAATTACTAAATCTGCTTGGCTAAAATCCTGCTTTCTAGTGTAGTTATTAACCGTAACTATAGTTTTCAATCCTGCTGCTTTGGCTGCAATCAATCCATTATCAGAATCTTCTAAAACCAAAAAATTATTAGCAGGAAGTTCCATTTTGTTGAGGACATATTGATAAATATCAGGAGAGGGCTTTTTGGCTGCCACAATATCTCCTGCCGCAATTACCTCAAACCAATCTAAATCTAAATATTTTTCCAGCAAAGCAATTACATTCGGCAAAGAAGATGTAGTTGCGATCGCCATTGAAATATTAGCTTTTCTAGCTTCTTCTATGAGTCTTTTTACTCCTGGTCGCATCGTAATTGCACCACTACGAAGTAGCTTTAGATAATATTTGGTCTTCAACTGATGGATCTCCGCCGCAAATTGGGTGACATCTTTGCTGTTAATAAAATTAGATTTGTATTGATGTAAGAAATATTCTACTCTCTCTTTACCTCCCGCAACTTTTAATAATTCACCATAAAAATCTACCGACCAATGCCAATCTAATCTAGCTTCTTCAAAAGCACTATTAAAAGCTACTCGATGTCCATCTCTTTCCGTATTAGCCAGCGTTCCATCAACATCGAATATTAAACCTTGTAACTGATTCATCTTATATTTATCAATTTTCTCAGTAGAAATACTAAGACTAGCTTTTGTATCTAGTTATTTGTGGATTAGTTGTTTTCTAAGGTATCAAATACTGGACAGTCAAACAATAAGACATTGCTAGCTGTACAAAGCAATCTTAAGATAATTTGTCGGCAATTTAACTTGTTGAACTGATTTTCTAAGGATAAAATTGGCTAAGAATATTTGTCGATCTTGGTAATAGTAATTATTCAATGCGGCAACAATCTGGTTATTTTTATAATTCATTTGTTTGGTTGCCAACTATCAACAAAATTCGTATTTTAAATCTTAATAGAAATGTGTTAACAAAGGCTTATGCAAATTCTCAATAATCAACAGGTAAGCTATTGCAATGTCTCTACCAAAAAAATGGGCGAACCAGAATTTCTGCCTGGAATATCTTTTCAAGACAAAATTTATATTAAACACAAATTTTTCTTTTTAGAAGATAAACATGATGCAGTAAAATATTGCAAACAAAAATATCTGGAAGAAAGAGGCGGAAAATCTTATGTATTGGTTGAAGATACAATTGGTTTAACAGTCTGGGTCGAAGATAAATCGGCAAGAATTTTAGGAGAAGAAGATCCTCTAGAAATTATTCAAAATATAGATTTAGAAGATTTAGTTTCTAAAATGCGCAGCGTAGGAGGGATTAAAATTAGAGATCGGCGACACAACCTAAAAGTCTACAAACAATGTGTGGTGGGTAGCGAAGTTTGCGAATATTTAGCAGATTCTTTAGAACTTTCTATCGAGCAAGCAATTAGCTTAGGACAAAGATTAATGAATGAAAAGTGGATTCACCACGTTGCAGATCAACATACATTTAAAAATGAACACCTATTTTATCGTTTCTATTGGGACGAAGAGTAAAAACAAGGGATGAGGAACAAGGAGTGAAAATTAAAGGACTAGTAATAATTGAATTACCACTCCTTTTTTATCAATCAACATAAAAGTAAATTAAGCAGTACACGGTTGAGAGTTATCTAGTTTGCGAAGCTCTCTACTACTCTTTGGAGGTAGGGGTAGCTGATGACTAGCATGAAAATCTTGCTGTACTTTGTATGTAAGACGAGGCGAAACTTGACGGACAATTTGACCTAATAGGCGATCGCCTGTAGCCTGAATTAAAGAAGACGATAATTTGCTAATAAACTGCGGAAATTCCACTCCAACTGACAAATCTAATGTCCAATTTACTTCTGTTATTTGTGAAGGAATAGTTTGCTTGCGGGAAAATAAACCTTCTTTTGAGTCAACTCTATCTTCTGTCGCAATTTGAGTCAATTCCATAGATGCTTGATAATTAACATCATATCCAGGAGCTTCATAATCAGGAATAGGAATAGTCTGCATTTGATAAACTCTACCTACAGGTGGATGTAAAACCACTCCAACTTTTGGCTCTACTTCATAACCAAAAGAACCATATTTTCCTACAGTCAAAACATAACCATTATTTCCTAACGGTTCCACCTTCATTGGTTGAGCGCAACGGCAAAACCATCCTTCGTGAGCATTTAGATATCTAGATACTGTATCTGCATCACTATACATATCCATTCGTCCTTTAAAGCCAACTTGAAAAATGAAGGCTTTTTTGTTTTCTAAGGAATTAGTACAGGTAAGCTGCATAGAGTTAGATGGGGAAATTTATAAAAGTGTATTGGGTGAACTATCGATAAATTTGGATTGCATACTGATTTTTAAACTACCGCTTTATAATCTCCTCTACTGTTAAGATGATTACAATAAAGGTGTTAATTATTAGCTAAACACTTTTTTTTTCAAACAGGTGTGATTTAGAATTGAGATGAAAGTACTTGTTGCTGGAGCCACAGGACAGACTTGTAGACATATTGCGCAACAGCTAAATGCTAAAAATATACCAGTTAAAGCCTTAGTTAGGGAGTTAGAAAAAGCCCGATCTA
>CAKZYI010000734.1 GCA_937884735.1 uncultured Pleurocapsa sp. | reverse complement strand
CGTCACAAGAACTATATGAGGTTTTGATCGAACCGATTGAAGCTGAATTGGAAGCCAATGATATTGACATCTTAGTATTTTCAATGGACTCTGGTTTGCGCCTACTACCCTTAGCTGCACTCCATGATGGAGAACAGTTTTTAATTGAAAAATATGCTGTGGCAACAGTACCTAGTTTTGGTTTGACAGATACTCGTTATGTCAGCTTAGATCAAAGTTCTATTTTGGCAATGGGTGCATCAGAATTCACCGAACAAGCTGCTTTACCTACAATGTCAATTGAATTAGAGACGATTGTTAGCGAACCCCGTCAGGGAGAAGTTTTTATTAACGAACAGTTTACGATTGAAAACTTCAAGGCTCAAAATAGGCGAGAAACTCCTTTTCCAATTGTTCATTTAGGAACACATGCAGAATTTAAAGCTGGTAGCTTAAATGACTCCTATATCCAGTTTTATGATGACAGGCTAAAAATTCCTCAGCTACAGGATTTATCTGATGAACTCGGTTGGAATAGTGATGCTACTCCCATTGAACTTTTGGTATTGAGTGCTTGTGAAACTGCTTTGGGTGATGAAAAAGCAGAACTGGGTTTTGCTGGATTGGCGGTGCAGGCTGGAGTAAAATCTGCCCTGGCTAGCCTTTGGTATGTGAGCGATGTAGGTACGCTGGCTTTGATGGGAGAATTTTACGATCAGTTAGGTGGAACTTTGGTTAAAGCGGAGGCTTTACGTCAGACTCAATTAAAAATGCTTCAGGGTAATGTCAAAGTTAACAACAAACAAGTAGAGTTGTCTAATGGGCAAAATCTAGACTTACCTTCCCAATTCCCTAAAGGAACATTAACTTTAGATCATCCTTATTTTTGGTCATCATTTACTTTGATCGGTAACTGGAACTAAATGAAGGATACTGTTTTTCTAAAGGACTAGCTTCTGCACATATAGTAATGAGCGTGAGAGAGGCTTTTGGAAAAGCCTTTCTCGCGCTGCTGGTTAAATAAGGGTTAACTACGAACTTTACTTTATTTAAGTTGAGCTACTTAATGATGTTGATAGAGATTTCATTTTTGAGAAAATATCCAAGGAATATTTTGTAAATAATTTTGTTGCGGAGTACAGCTAGTATCATCCGTATCTAAATTTGCTCTGGCGAAGTATTTTGGTTCTAAATATAGCCACTTTTTTCCATAATATGACCATTGATATAAATAAATTTGATTTTTTTTCTCAATCTTTAAAAAAGCATGATTGGGACTTTTATGCTCTCTATATCTACCCGTAGTAGAATTGTTAGTTATAATTTTAGGCTTCATATTTAAAGAAGATAGAAATAGCAATGTGTCAACGTTGTTATTTCTAGAAACTGATACATTAATGCAATACGGATAACCAAAGTTAACCTTTTTACCAGTAATTTTGATAGTTTCTTTGATAACTAAATAAGCAAAATTTATATTGAACAAAAGTAACACCAAAATTGATGTACCCACACCATAGGAAAAGTATTGCCAGTAATCAGCGATTTTTCTCTTATTTATAATATGTGCGAATATGATTATTTTAAAAATCATATATCTTAGCAAAAATCCTAGAGCCACAGCCATAGTAGTTGCCAAAAAATAAACTATCCAGGCTGGTTGATAACTCAATAACTTATTACCGTAAAAAGTATTTAAAACAAGAATTGCCGTACCTCCATAAGCAAAACAAGTTAAATATTCGATTTTTCTTGCAAGTCTAAATCTTTTATCATCTGATTTCAAAGGATTATTGTTGATTTTGGTAGTTTTTATTCTATATTTCCTAATAAAAATAGATGAATAAACTATAAAAATAGTAATTAGTAAAATATAAAAGAGAATTGTATAATTTTCTTCTTTGGGAACCTGAGAAATACCAACATAAGATGCTATGGAAAGTAGTGCCATCCAGAGCGCATAAAGTCTTAGATACTCTTGATGAATAACAAAAGACAAGAGAGAAAACAACACCGCAGGAATGAAAAATATAGTCAATAATATAACTATCATAATTATAGAAATTATTACTTTAAGGCTATATAGCAATTCTTAGATTTATGAAATACATCTTAATTAGCCGTTAGCTATTAGCTATTAGCTATTAGCCAAAATTAGAGCAACAGACTGTACTTTGTGTATGTGAGAATCGTTATATTTAATATTTGGATTTATATTAGTAATTGTATAAATAGGCAGTGGTCAGATTAATCAGCAAGTGTTTTGTGCGCTACTACACAATTCTTGATTGATATTAAAATGCTTAAAGATGAATTTTTAAGATCATAATATGAATTCCGAACAGGTAAATTGTGCTGTAGACTGCACTAATGGTTGCGTTTTAGGCGATCGCTGTCCCAATACCGAATATAAAAATGAAGCCTCTAGTTTTATTCAAGAGACTTCTTTAGATAAAATGCTGGAAATAGCAGAGATAGCCCGTCAGAAGAAGTTATCTGAGCCACCTAAATGGGTAATTCCTGACGAAATTTAAACAGATAAGATAGAGACGTGCGATGTACGTCTCTACAAGATTTATGAATTAAATTTGAGGCTGCTTTTTATGCCATTCGGTTGCTTGTTCGTAAGCATGGGCAACATGAAACAATACATCTTCTCGCAAGACATTACCAATCAACTGCATTCCAATAGGTAAACCTGCCCCATCAAAACCACAGGGAATGCTGATTCCAGGCAAACCTGCAAGGTTAGCAGGGATAGTCATCAAATCTAAAAGATACATACTTAGAGGGTCGGCATTTTTGTCCCCTGCTTTAAATGCCGTAGTTGGTGCAGTGGGAGAGACTAATACATCGACATCTTCAAAAGCGCGATCGAAGTCTTGCTTGATTAGGGTACGAACTTTTTGTGCTTTGAGATAATAAGCGTCATAATACCCCGCAGACAATACATAGGTGCCTATCATAATGCGTCTTTTGACTTCTGCACCAAAACCACTGGCACGAGTATTAGTATACATTTCCAGTAGATTATCAGATTCTTGGCGCATACCGTATCTAACTGCGTCATAGCGAGCCAAATTTGCCGAGGCTTCAGAAGGAGCAATAATATAATAAGCTGGCACACCATAGCGAAAACGAGGACAAGAAATCTCTTTAATTTCTGCGCCCATTGATTCCAATTGAGCGATCGCTTTTTTGACCGTTTCTGCGACTTCTGGATCTAATCCATCGCCGAATGTTTCAGTAATAATGCCTACTTTCACCCCTTTTTTTAGCTCTGGTTGAAGATATTGGGTATAGTCGGGAATATCTACTTTAAGGCTAGTAGAATCAATCTGATCGTGTCCTGCGATCGCATTTAACAAAATGGCAGAATCTCCTACTGTACGAGAAAAAGGACCAATCTGGTCTAAAGATGAACCAAACGCGACTAATCCAAAACGAGATACCAGTCCATAAGTGGGTTTTAAGCCGACTACCCCGCACAAAGAAGCTGGTTGACGAATTGATCCCCCCGTATCCGATCCTAGTGATACAACGCATTCTCCCGCAGCTACCGCAGCCGCCGAACCGCCAGAAGAACCTCCTGGTACTCTGGTTAAGTCCCAAGGGTTAGCTGTTGTCTTAAAACTAGAGTTTTCGGTCGAACCTCCCATGGCAAACTCGTCTAAATTGGTTTTTCCTACCACTACAACTCCAGCATCTTTTAGCTTTTGGGTTACGGTAGACTCGTAAGGAGGAACAAAATTTGCCAGAATTTGCGATGCACAGGTGGTTTTTATCCCTTTAGTACACATGTTGTCTTTGATGCCTAGGGGAATACCTTCGAGCATACCAATGGATTCCCCTGCTGCAATTTTGGCATCTACTTTTTTTGCTGAAGCTAAAGCCGACTCCTCAGTCACAGAAATAAAGGCTTTAACCTTGGGTTCGACTGTTTCAATATGTTCAAGAACCTCTTGGGCAATTTCAACTGCGGAACGTTCTTTGTTGACTAATTGCTGATGTAACTCTTTTATACTTCCTTGATACATCAAATCACCTTTCTTTCTTGCTATGTATATTTAAGACTTAGTTGTTGTATCTTGTTTTGGTCACTCTTAGCAACCTTCAATTGAAAGCAAGCCAACTATACCTTAACTCTACTATTTTCTGGGATATTCAGCGTACTAAAGCCTCATTGATAATTAATTCCTCGTTTTTCCGCGCATTTACTGATGAATATTTGTAAACTAATTGAAGAGGTTAATTTTTATACAAATTTTTTTTGCTTATGAAGCGCACATCTAGTACCGAAAACTATTTGCTAATTGGTCATGTATTAGCGATGGGTTTTGGTTTGGCAGGGATCATTTTAGTGTTACCAAATCCCGATTTTTTAGCCAAGTTAACAGAATTTGAGTGGGGAGCAAAGATTTTTGGCTTATCAAT
>CAKZYI010000733.1 GCA_937884735.1 uncultured Pleurocapsa sp. | reverse complement strand
ATGCCATAATCGTAATTGGCCCCTCAACACCTATTTACATCGTCCTAATCCAGCACAAAAGCTAATTCACATTAAAATATCAGAATTACTAGAAATGCCTGGAGAGGAACTAATTGGCGCAAAAGATGATTGTGGCATGCCTACCTATGCTATGGAGTTAAAGCAAATTGCCCATCTATATGCCCAGCTAGCAGCAGGTAGTAGTTTAGACTTAGAGCGTATTGCCAGGTCAATGACCTACTATCCTCGACTGATTGCAGGAGATGGAGCTTTCGACACTGAATTGATGCGTTTGAGTGAGGGAGAACTAGTAAGCAAATCAGGCGCAGAAGGTATTCAATGCGTAGGAAGAGTAGGACAGGGCATGGGATTAGCGATTAAAGTCAAAGATGGGGCAAGAAGAGCCAAATATGCAGTAGCAATTCAATTATTGCGGCAAATGGGCTGGATAACTCCTGCCATTGCCGAAATGCTTGCCGAAAATTTTGTTCAGTTGACTCCCTACAAGCGTCTAGAAACTATCGGAGAACAATGTATTTTATAGTTAATTTTAACTTGCAATACTAATTTAACGTCAGTTCGGGTTAACAGGATTAGTTTGTTAGGGTGGCTATTAGCCATTAGCAACGAACTCTGTTCGTTCCAGAGCAAAGCTGTCGCGCCTTTAGCTTTTAAGATATTATTCAATGGGAACTGACGTTAATTTAAATCTACTGACTCCAATTAATCGGTAGACTAGTATCTTGAACATCTTGGCTTGGTTTAACTATTTGGGTTTCGCGGTCTAATACGGCTTCAACGCGATCGTAAATTTCTTGGGCTTGTTCAAGGGAATTACCAATGCTGGTTAAACCAAGCTTGCCGAATTCTGACAATGCACCCATAAGGTGAAACACCGTACCAGTACGACTGCTACTGTCAAAATGTAGTCTTTCTTGGGCAATAATATCCATCAAGTCGTTGGGTAATAAACCTTTATACTGTTCCTTTTGCAAATTATCTGTATCAATATAGTATTTTTCTTGATTTTGCTGGCTCAAAAATTTGCCTGTATTGTAATCAAAAGTGCCGTTAGTTAGTAGTCGCAGGGTCATAAAGGGATGAGTTGTTCCACCTTTGCGTAAATTAATTTCAATCGCTTGAATATCCCATTTTTGCTCTGGCTTTTGTACGGCAATAAAGTCAACGCTATAACGCTCAATTGCTCCTTTGGCGGCTAGTGCCTCTCCTACTTTTAAGCCCAATTCTTGCAGTTTACAACGATAGTCTGAGTCGGCTGGAAAATAACAACCTTCATATACTTGCCCATCTGCACCACCTAAAATCTGATCGTGGGTAGAGACAATTTCTACTTCTCCTGATGGTCTAATATATCCCTGTACGCTAGGCGATCGCTTAACGTCTCCTTCCACGAAAGCTTCCACAATAGCCCCCAATTCGGGAATACGCGCTGAAAAAGTCGCCCAAGTTTCCCCTGCTCCTTGAAAGCTCATGTTTTCTAGCTGTTTGTTTAAAGCCTCAGTGGTTTTTTCTCGATCGCAGCGATTGGGAATGCAATCTTGAATTGGTCTTAAATCCAACAAAGCGTTTCCTTCCCCCGAAAAACCTTCATTGAGCTTGACTACAATTCTTTTTAAGTCTGGCTGTCTGTGCCATAAATTAAATAATTCTTGGACTAAATCAAAAACATTTGTCACCGTGTAGCTTCCATCAGGATGAGGAATATTGACTTGTGCAAAAATTTGACGACTGCCACTTTTAGAACCCCAATGTAGCACCTCAGGAGAGGCAGCCAGCATCGGAATACCAAGTTTTAGTGATAGCTGCTGTTCTAAGTCAGTGGAGTTGTAACAAACCATATAAGACTTGTTGGGGCGCAATGCTCGACGAATTTTTTCGACTAACCGAGGACGCTCCAAAATTTTTTGGGTTAAGGGCTTGAGAGAGCCATCATAGGTACTAATTAATAACAGGCGATCGCGAGCATGAGAAAATGGTATTCCTGGTAATAGCTGTAGATAATAGTCAATTACTATGGGACACAATGGTAGGGCAGTGATGTATATAACTCTGGTTAAAGGGTTACGCAGACGAATCAAAGAAAACAATAGTCTTTCTTCGTAGTGTAAAAATCCTTCTACTTTACTTCCTACCTCTTGATCTACGCTAAAGGAAGGAATAACCAAAATATCATAGTCATCTTGATCGAATATATCAACACTTTGCCAAAGCTGACCCTCTTCAGGCGATCTTGTCCACTCTCTTAGCTGGTTTAGTAGCTGTCTAAAATGCTCTGCTGCATCAGGGGAAAATGTTTCTGCCATGCTAAAAAGAAAGTAACTACAACGTTAGATAAAACTTCAAGAATTATAGTAACAAGCCCGCGAATATAGATTTTTTATCTGTTTCAAGAATTAATAATTTGGATGCTGCTATGTGTTATTTACTAAAATAAATTTATCAGTAATAGAAATTGCCCCTGGCTTTTAAAAAATATTATAGTTGCTATTTAGAATGACTATATTATTGTTATGATACGAGTACAAAAAAAGCTTAATAGATTCCAATCCATAGAGATAAAATTTTTAATATAATCAGACAATAAAGTTAAGCAGAAAGCGATTAAATATAAGATGTAATAATTGTTCGCTTCACCAATAAATATTCAATGATTGCTATACTCAACATTAACAATGCTTTAGGATTAGACGCACAACAGTTAAGTATTTGGCAAATGGGATTGAGAGCAGCCATAATTTATTTGGCTGCCTTAATTATGGTAAGAATGGTTGGTCACCGCCGTTTTATTGGCAAGTATGCTGCTTTTGATGTCATCCTTAGTATCATTTTTGGCTCTACTCTTAGCCGTGCAATAAATGGTAATTCTGGCTTTTTTGAAACTATTTTTGCAGGATTTGTTTTAGTAGTTATACACTGGTTGGTTTCGGCGATCGCTTTTCATTTTACTCAGTTTGAAAGCAAAATTAAAGGGCAAGCAAGAACTTTAATTAGAGATGGTCAACTGTGTCATAAGACAATGCAGTCTTGTCATATCACTAAAAATGATTTGACTGCTACTTTAAGGCTCAAATGTCAGATAGAGAGATTGGATTTGGTAGAAAAGGCTTGTATAGAAAGTAATGGCGATATTAGCTTTATTCTAAAAGCAGAATCGGTAGATAATATGTAGTTAGGAAAAATTAATTACACATCTTTAATTTTTTTCCACCAAACTATAACTATACAGCGCAAGCAGCGGTGCATTTGGCATCTTTTATTTTGCACAGATAATAAATAATCAGTTGATTGATTATTTTCGCTCAATTAGAGATTTAATTGGTAAGGAGAACAATAATAGTACGGAAATTATTTCTAAACGTCCCATCCACATCAAACAAATTAAAGTCAGTTTACCCAGCCAAGGTAAATCGGGATGAGTAATACCAGCAGAGATACCAACACCGCTCGTTGCTGAAGCCGCCTCGAAAATTACGTCAATTAGGCTAGAGTTTGGTAACTTCAAATATTGCAGAATAAAAATACCCACCACAATTACACACAGCCATAAGATAGTTAGTACCGCAGCAGCTTCTACACGACGATTAGCCTCTGATTCACTGATAACTTTGCCATTGAATTCATAACGCATCATTTCGTGAGGTAGCAAGGAAATACGTCTAAAACGCCAAGCAATTGCTTTCAAAACAATTACAAAACGACTCAGCTTGATTCCCCCTGCTGTCGATCCTGCTGCACCACCAATTAGCATGGCTAGGGTCATCAATAACTTTGCACCTCCATCCCAAGATTCTACGGAAACCGTACCAAAGCCGCAGGTACTAACAGCAGACGACCATTGAAATAAAATATCAATCAGAGGAACATCTCTAACGGTTAGATAGTTGAAAAGCCAAAGTAATAAAGTTCCTAAAATTAGTACGATCCACAATGCTTGATGTTGGTTGTCTGACCAAAAAGCAGACAGTTTACGGTGGCGTAAAAATTGGTAGTGAGCCGAAAAACTAATTGCGCCCAAAATCATCACTATAATTGTTGCCAGTTTGATCCCGAAACCATAATCACCAATACTATTATCTGTAACGCTAAAGCCTCCTGTGGCAATGCCTGTCATACCGTGATTGAGAGCTTCCCACCAACTCATTCCCACGATGCGAAACAAGAAAATACTGCCAATCGTATAGATTAGATAAATCCACCAAATATGTTTAACGGTTTTGCTTAGAGTCAAGCCAATTTTTTGGCTTCTACCTTCGGCATTGTATAGTCTATTGGGCTGAGTCGCAGGTTCTAATAAAGATATGACTAAAACAATTACGCCAACACCACCAATCCATTCCATTAGCGATCTCCACCATTGAAGAGTATGAGGTAATTCGCTGTAATTAAAAGCCATAGATAGCCCTGTGCTAGTAAAGCCAGAAAAAGCCTCAAAAATAGCATTCCAAGGGTTTTTAAACTCCAAAATAGTTGTAGATAAGTCAGGAGCAAGGTCGGCAGCGTTCGCCGTCATCAAGATGGGAATTGCGCCGAATAAAGGTAGTAATAGCCAACCTAAAGCCGCTGTCACCATAGCATAGGGGGTACGACTGCTGCTTTGAGATTGGGATTTGGTAAGGCGATAGAATAGTTGACCAGTAGCGAAGGACGCAATCGCACAGGTAAGCAGGGGGATTAAAGCATAAGTTTCCTTTGCCAATATACAGACGGGTATGGAAATCATTGCCATGACTGCGGGGATATGCAGAAACAAACCAATATCTCGAAAAATGGTTTTCATTAATTGTGTAATATTTACTTTGTTTGACTTAATCGATGAAGCTAAATAGTTTTTGAGCAATCAGCTTTTCTGGATCGCTTAATACCTGTACCCCTAGTTTTTCAAACATGGCTTGGTGTTTGGCTTCTTGTAACAAAGTAATCAAATATTTGACCTGATGTTCTTTGCCTAAAATCATTGCCATCAAATTTACGGAATCATCTTTGGTAGTGGCAATAATAGCGTCAGCATTCTTAATATCCACTTCCTCTAAAATATTTGCTTGAGCTATGTCAGCATGAAAAACCCGCACATCAAACTGCTGCATGATTGCTTTTGCACGTTCTTCTTGCTTTTCAATTACTGCAACTTTATATCCTTTGTCTTTAATTAGAGAAATTAATTGTTCGCTAACGACACCTGCGCCGACAATGATTAAATACATCTCGATTTTGATTAACTCGATTCAGTTTATATTTGTAGCAATACGTATCTATGCTAGAAAACTTGTCCTAACAAGAACTTGATATGGCTATAGCTTAAATCTAGCTAACTTTATTCTCAAAAAAATAGCACCAGATGAATCATCTGATGCTATTAAAATTATTAATTGTTTTAGGGCATGCGATCGATTAGGGTGCTAAAGCATTGCCCCTAAGCAAACTACCAAGAGTTTTAGCAGTAACTATCATTTGAAAC
>CAKZYI010000732.1 GCA_937884735.1 uncultured Pleurocapsa sp. | reverse complement strand
ACCTCCAAAAAGAAATCGAACGTCGCAAACAGGTTGAAAGCCAGCTTCAATAATCTAATGATAACCTCGAAGAAACCGTTGCCGATCGCACTGCCGAACTTTTTTCGTCTAACCAAGATCTTGAACAGTTTGCCTATATTGCCTCTCACGACCTGCGTCAGCCTTTACGGAAAATTAGGATGTGTACGGAATATCTCTTAGAAGATTATGCCCATTGCTTTGACGAGCAAGCAGAATCTTATATGGAATATATTACTAAAAGTGTCGATCGCATGTATTCACTGATTGACGATTTATTAACTTATTCTAGGGTGGGCAAACACGAGCAACCGTGTGTTTCTGTCAATCTCCAAACTATAGTTGAAGAATGCCTAGAAGATTTGAGCTTGACCATAGAAGAAAAGCAAGCGTGCATCAATTGCGATAGTTTGCCCACAATCCAAGGCAATATCAGCGAAATGAGACAATTGTTTCAAAATCTCATTGCCAACGCCCTCAAATTTACGCGAGATGCATCTCCCATAATTAATATTACGGCAACGCCCCAAGAAAAATTTTATTTACTGGCAGTCGAAGATAATGGTATTGGTATCGAACCTCAGTATTCCGATAAAATCTTTCAAATGTTCCAAAGATTGCATCACACTTCCGAATATGAAGGTACGGGAATTGGTTTGGCTATCTGTCACAAAATAGTCACCAGGAGGGGCGGGAAGATGTGGGTAGAGTCTCAATTGGGCAAAGGTTCTCGCTTTTTGTTCACTTTGTAGCATCATGTAAAAATATTATATTATCAATCATTAGTAAGATTAAATATGTAAGATGATCGCCATATATTAATAATTAACAATAGTTAATATATTGCTCCAATTATGCCTGAACCCCAAAAGCTTACTCAAGAAGAGATTAGGTTAAAAGAAGATCGAGAAAGAAAGGCATACTGGCGCAAGTGGGGTTGTTACTTGAGTAATCGCCAGTGGGGAACAGTACGAGAAGACTATAGTGCAGACGGCTCGGCTTGGGATGATTTTACTTTTGAACAGTCCCACTATCGAGCATATCGCTGGGGGGAGGATGGCATTGCAGGTATCTCTGATAACCACCAAAGACTATGTTTTTCTCTGGCGATGTGGAATGGAAACGATCCCTTTTTGAAAGAAAGACTATATGGATTGACTAATACTCAAGGAAATCTTGGAGAAGATGTCAAAGAGTATTATTTCCATTTGGATAATACTCCGACTCATTCTTATATGAAATTTCTTTATAAATATCCCCAAAAAGCTTTCCCCTATTGGCAATTAGAACACGAGAATAAAAAGCGAGGCTTGAAAGATCGAGAGTTTGAATTAATTGAAACAGGCATCTTTGATGAAGATAGATATTTTGATGTTACCGTTGAATACGCCAAAGAAAGCGATGAAGATATTCTCATTTATATTCAAGTAACAAATCGCGCCAGCGAGAACGCAACCATACATCAGCTTCCTACCGTTAGGTTTCGCAATATTTGGTCATGGGGTTACGATGTAGCCAAGCCTCAAGTCAAAATCTACGAACAGAATGAAGATTACAGTGTAATTGAAGTCCAACATCCCGATTTAGGTAAAAGATGGTTATATTGTGCCAATGGCAGGGCAAGCAAGCACTCTTCCTTACTATTTACCGAAAACAATACTAATCATCAACGCCTATCCCGCAATCAAAACGATTCTCTCTACGTTAAGGATGCCTTTCATAAATATGTAGTAGAAAATAAACAGGATGCAGTAAATCCAAATAAGATCGGAACTAAATTTGCAGCATACTACACTCTAGAATTAGAATCAGGCGAAACTACGGCTATTCAGCTAAGACTTTGCGACAAACCAGAACTGGAAACTCCTTTTGGAGAACCTTTCAACAATACATTTCAGATACGCAAACAGGAAGCAGACGAATTTTATCAGCGGGTATCACCTCACCAAAAAAGCGCAGCACTTCAAAATGAAGAACGTCAAGCGATAGCAGGAAAGCTGTAGCACACGCAGTACT
>CAKZYI010000731.1 GCA_937884735.1 uncultured Pleurocapsa sp. | reverse complement strand
CGGGGGGAACAACCAGATAGCCAATTCGCAAAGATGGAAACAAAACTTTAGAAAAAGTACCGATATATATTACCGAACCCGCTCGATCCATTCCTTGTAAAGCTGGAATAGGTTGAGATCCATAGCGATATTCGCTATCGTAATCATCTTCAATAATAAAAGTATTAGTTTTTTCTGCCCATTGCAGCAAACCTATTCTCTGAGACAAAGAC
This sequence comes from uncultured Pleurocapsa sp., assembly GCA_937884735.1. Taxonomy (GTDB): domain Bacteria; phylum Cyanobacteriota; class Cyanobacteriia; order Cyanobacteriales; family Xenococcaceae; genus Waterburya. The sequence continues at coordinate 4,667 of CAKZYI010000731.1, read as the reverse complement.
ATAGTTATCCCTGTAGGAAATTGGTGGGAAGGAGTTACATAAACTAATTTAAAATTTTGGTTGCGATCGCTCAAAGCCTCAACGTCCAAACCTGCTGAATTTACAGCAATAGGCTGAATATTGGCAAGTTGACTGGTAAAACAATGACGTGCGCCCAAATATCCAGGTTCTTCTATTGCAACCCAATCCCCTGGATTTAAAAATATACGAGCGATTAAGTTTAATGCCTGCTGAGAACCATTGACGACAATTATCTGTTCGGGAGTACAGTTTACCGCACGAGATCGCCCTAGATAATCAGATATTTCTTGTCTTAGGGGAAGATATACTGCTGAATCAGCCTAGTAATTGAGTAATTCTGGCGATTTTTGTAAGTGATGAGTGATTAGCTTACGCCATTGTTGTATGGGAAAGTATTTGTTTGCAGGATTGCCATAACGAAAGCTAATTTCATAATCTGGTTCGGAAACAGAAAGGCGATCGATTGAAGCTAAATTTTGAGCAAAGTCCGATAAAGAATTGTTTATAGCTGTTTTTTTGGTTACGGGTTCTATTGGCTGAGATTTTAACCACTCATCGGGTATTTGATGACAAATATAAGTACCAGATCCACAACGGGTTTGCAAATATCCTTCACTCTCCAACTGTTCGTAACTTTGAGTCACTGTTGAGCGAGAAATATTTAATGACTTTGCCAGACTTCGAGATGAAGGCAGTTTTTGATTGGGTTTAAGTCTTCCTTTTAACACCGCACTACGAACTTTCTCTGTTAGCTGCTGATATAGGGGAGTCATTGAAGTGCGATCCAAATAAATTGCTAAATCCATGCTTCCTTATTCCTTATTCCTTATTCCTCGTTCCTCGTTCCTTATTCCTCTGATTCGAGTGTTACATGCGGCACAGAGCTATCGCTCAGATCGTCGTGAGACGACTAGCAATGCATTCGCATTGCGTGCCTTTGTTTGCGCGATGCGAAGCGAGTCCTTTAGGGCCTGTCGGCGACGCAGGGTCTCGAATCTCCTTGTTCCTCGTTCCTTATCCTTCATCCTTTCCTAAGTGGACTGGTGTAAAAATGCAGAATTGGCTCTTGAATCATACCAATATCTTGTTTATTTTGGTGTTAGCAAAATAGATAAAAAACAAACCAATGTCCGACTTTCAAAAACTTCAAGTTACTCAACGAAGTAAAATTAAGCGTTTACCAAAGCGGGGTAGCCAGGAAAAAGAGCTAATATACAGCATTTTAGATGAGGCACTAATTGCTCATGTTGGATTTGTGAATAACGAGCAACCCTTTGTAATTCCTATGGCTTATGGTAGAAAAAGCGATCGCCTGTATCTCCACGGATCGTCTGTCAGCCGTTTGCTCAAAACTCTTGAACAGGGTGTAGATGTCTGTATCAACGTTACTTTACTAGATGGATTAGTAATTGCTCGTTCTCTGTTTCACCATTCAATGAATTATCGCTCTGTCGTCTTGTTTGGTAAAGCCAAAATAATAAAAGATGAAGAGGGAAAAATGTCAGCATTAAAAGCTATTACAGAGCAAATGATTTCTGGGCGTTGGAATGAGGCTCGTATTCCTAACCAGAAAGAGTTAAAAGCAACTAATGTTCTTTCTTTTGAAATAAAAGAAGGTTCGGCAAAAATTCGCACTGGCGCACCTTCGGATGATGCGGAAGATTATTCCTTACCCTATTGGGCGGGAGAATTACCCTTGAAATTAACCTCTGGTAATCCTATTCGAGATCCTAAACTATCTGATGGAATTACCGTTCCTGAAAATATCGCTAATTACCAACGAGGTGTATGAACGTAATTATCGCATTGTAGAATTGTGTCGAATATAAACTATTGTCTTGCCTAGACTAGATTTTTATTTTGAAACTCTAATAGTTAACTTCAATTAAAAAATGAAGCTAACAATAGCAATCGTACAATCTTTAAAAAATAGGATTGCTTTTATTTTATTTTTTGTCTCTCAAAAATTCTTTGGATTCTTCCGTAGGAACTAGAATAAAGTCTTCAGGATATTCATCTTCACCATTACTCAAATCTGACATTAACGTTTCCAAATATGTAACCTCTATTTCCACGTCTTCGGCTAATTCGGGGTCTTTTTGGTTTAATTTAGCGATCGCCAAATCTAGTTGGTATTGTTCAAAGAACAAAGGTATCATTTTTTTACCATCTCGCGTGATAGTCAGATATTCTTCATCTCCTCCAACTTTGGCAAGGAACAATGGTACACCACCTTCATACGATCGAAAGTCATTTTGTTCCCCAAAGATCGTTTCGGCAAGATCGGCAACCTGTTGTTCAAAATCGGAATCAAACTCAAATTCAAGGGGATCTGAATCCTCATTTTGTTCTCCAATGATTGTTTTGGCAGAGTTAACAGCCTCTCCCTCAGGAATATAAGCGAATTGGAGAGGATTGGACTCATCTTTAGCTGATTCTGACAGTTTGTAAATACCTCCCAAGGGTGTAGGAATGACTTTAACCTTTGCTGCTATTTCTGGATCTTTAATTTTGAGCTGTTCAACGAATCGATTTGCATCCGTTTGACTAATGAATACTCCTGTTATTTTGCTATCGTCATCTTTTGTAGCTATCAACGGCGAACCATTCTCATCCGCTATAACAAAAACGGGAACAGGATTGAGCTTTTCTAAAATAAAATCAAGGGAAGCATCTTCATCCAATTGAGCTACCTCTTGAGGAATCAGTTGTGCCAGGGCGATACCTGAGTATGATGACAGTAGAATACTAGCACTAGAAATAGTTCCAATAAATAGCGATCGCATAATAAGATAATTTTTTAATGAATTTTAGAATGAACCTTATCTTATAAAAATAAATATTTAGGTATTTTGTAATACGTCAATTGACATTACGAATATTTTCTAGCTTTATCCATAGTTCAGTATTGAGTCTTACTTTAGATACCGATAAAGAATAGCTTATGAATGTATTTAAAGCGATCGCATAATTCATATAACCAATAAATTGTAATATTTGTGAAACTCCCAGATTCAATTAAATAGCAATGCAAGATGAATCATCAAAAAAGAATCGAGCAAGCACTTTTGTCTCTTAAAGGATTATCCCTTGGAGATGCTTTTGGACAAAATTTTTTTATCGAACAAGACAAAGCGATCGAGTTAATAAATACGCGCCAGCTACCAAACAAGCCCTGGTTTTATACTGACGATACTGTCATGGGAATTAGTATTGTCGATACTTTAAAAAAGTTTGAACAGATTGACCAAGGTTATTTAGTTCAATTGTTTGCTCAAAGATATATGGAAGAACCCAATAGGGGTTATGGCAGTAATGCAGCTCGAACTCTCAGGAAAATAAGCGAAAAAGCTGACTGGAAACAGCTATCAATTAATGCTTTTTCGGGAGTAGGTTCTATGGGCAATGGTGGAGCAATGAGAGCTGCCCCCATAGGAGCTTATTTTTTTGACGATTATCAAAAGGTTGCTCATCAAGCAAAGGTTTCATGCGAAGTAACTCACGCTCATCCCGATGCACAGGCAGGAACAATTGCTATTGCTGTTGCTGCCGCTTACTGTGTTAGGCAAAGACTAGGATTATTGCCTTTTAATTCAGATAAATTACTCGAGACAGTAATTAAACTAACTCCCCAAAGCGATACATTGTCGAGAATTAAAAGAGCAAATCAAATTCCTTTTGATTCTCGTTTAGACTATGTAATTTCCCTTTTGGGAAACGGTTCTCATCTTTGTTCCTATGATACAGTTCCTATTGCTCTATGGTTTATGGCAGGTAGAGAATGTAGCTTTGAAAATACGCTTTGGAATTCGGTAGCTGTTTTAGGAGACAGAGATACAATCTGTGCTATTGTCGGCAGCTTAATGGCATTAGTTGTAGGAAGAGAAAAACTACCAAAAACTTGGATAGAGCGGTGCGAGCCTCTACCATCTTCTCTTTATTCCTCTCAAAAAGTGACATGAGAGAAATAATTGCTGAAATGCTCTAATTGAACTTGGTTTATTATGCTGCCGAAGAAAGATCGTAACTAGCACTCAGCACACCACGATAATAACTCTGCAATTGACGAGTTGCAGCAGCCCACCCCCACTGTTCGGCTTCATTTCTGGCATTGATGCGTAACTCTTCTCGAATATCTTTTGCTTCTAATAAAGATTTGGTTGCAGTAATTGCACCATCGGGATCGTCTGGTTCAAACAAATAACCATTAACACCATCCGTCACAATATCAGGAATACCACCAGAGCGCGCTGCTACGACAGGGCAACCTGCTGCCATTGCTTCGAGTAATACTAAGCCTAGTGTCTCGGTGCGGGAGGGGAAGACAAAAGCATCAGCAGAAGCAAATGCAGAGGCTAATTCTAGTCCTTCAAGATAACCAACAAAATTAGTCTTTGTCCCTGCAAAATGAGCCTCTAAAGCGTCTCTATTTGGGCCATCGCCAACAATTGCCAAGCGAGCGTTAGGTATGGCTTCCAGCACTGGTTTGATTTCGTCAATTTGTTTTTCAGCCGAGACTCGACCGACGTAAAGTAATAAAGGATCGTCAGGGTTGCCGTCGGATAAACGCGATCGCATTTGTGCCGAAGCTAAATGAGGCTTAAACATTTCTGTATCCACGCCTCTCTGCCATAAGTCTACTCTTT
>CAKZYI010000730.1 GCA_937884735.1 uncultured Pleurocapsa sp. | reverse complement strand
GAGACTAGCTACTACCTGTAACCATCCTGCCATAAAACTCAGGGGTGCAAGAGCAGTACTAGCAAATAGCAAGGGTAAGTTAGTTACAAAGATAACCGCAAGTAGTTCGATATGACCAGGTAAGGCAAAAGCCAAACCAAGACTCAATGCTGTCACGCCCAAAACAATCAAAAAGACAATTAAAGCGATCGCGCTCAAGCCAGCAATTCCTGGCAAACCCGCTCCTAATATGGCACTGGCAAAGACAATTACCGCGGTTTGAATAAAGCTCAAGGCAATAATTTAAACTGTGGTAGCTGCCACAATGGAGTAACGCGAAGACAACGGCGCAACCAACAGACGATTAAGAAAACCAAATTCACGGTCGAACATTATTGGTAAACCAGCATTTAAGGCCCCCGAAAAAGCAGTAAACACAATTACTCCTGGTGCCAAAAATTCAGCGTAACTCAAGTCGTCGCCAAATAAACCCGAAGGTGCATTGCTAAACAGTGCGCCAAATAGTACCAACCACATAAATGGCTGAATAATGCCTGCCACTAAACTCGAAGGACGACGTTGTAGTTGAATAAATAGACGTTGAGTTAGTGCTAATGTTTCCTGAACAAAATCACCCAAAAAATTGGTTTGCTCATTATTTTGTCTATTTACACCTGGATTGGGTGCTAAAGCTGATTTTATATTGCTGCTAGATATAGTCATAAGTATTGATATTGTTGGATGAATAAAAAATTGATAGCTTATGTGTAGCGTTATCTTTGTCAAAGATAATTACAGACAGTTCAATTAGGAATACTAGAAATATTAATAACAACGGTCATTTCATCTGCTGCTTTTTCTCTTTCTTTAGATCTCTAGAGCTAGATGCTGCTATTTGTGCATCCATGATGGTTTGACCAGTGGCAGCCAGATATACATCATCAAGGCTAGGACGAGATTGGGCGAGGCTAAAGGTAGGCAAGTCTATTTCTGACAAGGACTGCTCTATTTTGCTGAGGGAGCTTTGACCAGATTGAACAATTAGATTCAAAGAGTTGCCCTGCACTGTATTAACAATGACATTTTCGACAAAAGGTAAAGATTCAAGGATATATTTTGCTTTATCTGCTTCTTCGTAGGGTGTAAATTCGCGGATGCGGAGAGTGACACGATCGCCTCCTAGCTTATCTTTCAAACTTGACGGCGTGCCTTCTGCAATCACGACTCCTTTATCAATAATTGCCAAGCGATCCGCTAAAGCGTCTATTTCTTCTAAATAGTGGCTGGTAATTAGGACGGTCGTACCTGCTTCTCGTAGTGCCTGTAAATACTCCCACACTACCATGCGGCTTTCAATATCTAGACCAACGGTAGGCTCATCTAGTACTAACACTTCAGGCTGGTGCAATAGTCCTGCTGCCAGATCTAACCGCTTACGAATACCACCAGAATATGTCCCTGTTTTTTGATCGGCGTAGTCTTGTAAACCCAAAACATCAATCAATTGGTTAGTGCGATCGCCAATCGAGCTTTTGGGTAAATGATAAAGTGCTGCCTGTAGCTTTAATAATTCCCTGCCAGTGAGTACCTTATCGATGGCTACTTCTTGAGCTACATAACCCAGTCTTTGTCTGACCGCTTTGGGAGATGAGATCGCCGAAATCCCCCCCACCTCTATTTTTCCGCTATCAGGCTTTGCTAGAGTACACAAACATCTAATTGTTGTTGTTTTTCCTGCACCGTTAGGACCAAGTAAACCAAATATTTCTCCTGGTTGAACAATAAAAGATATGTCTTTTACTGCTGGGACATCCCCATAGCTTTTCCGTAAGTTTTCAATTAAAACGGCAGCAGCCATATTATCTATCTTAAATTCTAGATTCTATATATTTATTGTAATAGTTCAGCCTTGGTTATAGATGTTAATTGTTTGCTAAATCTCACATTTTGGCGATAAATCCCATTAAGATTCTAGCTAGCTAATAACAGATTGCGGTACAGCTTCACTGGGTTGAGCATTTTCTAGATACTGATTAACAACATCATCAGTCTTACCAATCATTTTTATTTGTCCTTGTTCGAGCCAAATAGCTTTGTGACAGTTTTGGCGAATCAAGTCCATCGAATGAGAAACTAGTAATACGGTTACATGATCTTGCCAAAATTCCTCCATTCTTTGACTGCACTTATTTTTGAAGGTGACATCACCCACAGAAAGCACCTCATCAAGAATCAAAATATCTGGTTTAGTATCTGTGGCGATCGCAAATCCCAAACGAGCTGTCATTCCCGAAGACAGACCTTTTACGGGAACCAGAGCATAGTCTTCTAATTCAGCAAATTTTAAAATCAGATCGGCTCTAGAGCGCATTTCTTCCTGAGAATACCCAAGCATCACACCATAGAGGATAATATTATCTCTCACTGACAAGTCCGAATCAAAACCAGCACCAAGTTCAATCAAAGGAGCAACTTTTCCTCTGATTCTTACCGTACCAGAAGTAGGCTTGAGTATCCCTGAAATCAGTTTGAGCATGGTGGATTTTCCTGCACCATTTCCACCAATAATACCTATTTTTTCACCGCATTCAATTGTTAGGTCTATATTATCTAAAACAATTTTTTTGGCTGGATGACGATATTTCCCTTCAATAAAAGAAAGGATAGTTCTTTTAAGATCGTAAGAAAACTCTTCTTGAGTTCTACGCCAAAGAGAAACCCCATCTAGTCTAATCGATTCTTGCATTACTAAATTTATGTTGAATTAATATATTCTTGTGAGAGTTTCTAGGGTTGTAGCTTATAAATTAAACCCTTCTTATAGTAAATCCATGAACTGGTTGCGCCAACTAGAAAAAGCCATTGCCCCAATAGTTAGTACTATCAAGCCACTGATTAAACTATGAGAGATTAGCACGATATCGGGCGTATTTCCAGAAAGAGCAATCTGGCGAATACTTTCAATGATTGGCAAAATAGGGTTTAAAACTAAAAATCTACTAACAGTTTCAGGAACAATATCTGGAGGATAAAAAATAGGAGAACCCATCCATAAAAGAAAAGTTACTAATTCGTAAAAGTAAGAAAGATCGCGAAAAAATACATATAGTGCGCTCATTAAGATACCAACTCCCGTACATACCAATATCAAGCCTGTAATCTGAAATATTTAAGCCATAACATAAGTAATGTTTTTAGATATAATTAGTGTAACTATTGCCAGTAGAGGAAAAGCTCCCATTAATAATTGAAAAACATTAGCTCCAATAGTAGCCAATGGAAATATAAATAAAGGCAAACGTATCTTGTTAACTATGCCACCATTTTCTACTACGCTAGGTAGAGCTTGGGCAGTAGAGGAAGAAAAAAAATTAATTACTACCAAGCCAGTAAAAGCAGCCAGAATATAGTTTAAAGAAGAGTTATCATAATATTGAGCAAAAGCAGCACCAAAAATTGCAGTATATAAACCAGTCATTGCCATTGGGTTTAGCAATGACCAGTAAATACCCAAAAAAGAACCTCGATATCTTCTTTTGAGGTTGCGTCGAATCAAAACAGTCAATAGTTCTCTATACCAAGACAATTCACTGTTTTTTTCTTTGTTGGAAACGGTTGTAACCATATGCTGCTTTACTATAGATTTTTTAAATCAGTGTATATTGTAATCAAAAGTAGCAAAAAAATTGATAAGTAGTTGGTTTTTACATACTAGCTACTAGTTTTTATATTTTTACTCTAGTTACTAACATAATTGATTGGGCTGCTGTTGTTTTAGTTTAACTTTTTGTTTGGTCAAAATTCATATACTGAAAACCAATAAAAACCATTGGCAAACTAGTTTGCGTACTAAAAAAGAAAGCCAACGCGGTTTAGCTTGTCTAATTATCTTTAGTATTTTGTACGTTTAATTAATTAAAAAATATTTATCAAATCAATTACTAAAGGAAAAATTTATCCGATCTATCTCCCAAATTGAATTAATTCTAGAAGATTCAAGACTTCAAAGGTGGTATGTTTTGCTTTAAACTGTGAGATGGCTCATTATAATTTGGAATAAATTAATCAGACATGGAAATCGGGCAAAAAGTAAAAGTTTTTAGAATCAAAGACAGAGTAAATGGCAGCGTAGCTGGCAAACTAGGAAAGGTAGGCACCATCAAAGAATATAAAATGACTGATGGTAGTGGCGTGGGTGTTGTTGTTCAATTTGACGATCGCACTTCTACTTGGTTTTTCGAGGATGAAATTAAGCCCGTAAACTAGTCATAATTAAGATAATCCATATAACAGATCAAATTTTAAAATATGTCCTCGATCGTCACCTTTTTAGGTAAAGGCGGTACAGGTCGCACTATTAGCGCGATCGCAACTGCGAAAAAACTAGCTACAGAAGGAAAAAAAGTTCTTTTAATCGGACAAGATTCTAGTCCCGCTTGGGGAATGGTATTAGGAATGACTCTTACCAATAACCCTCTAGAAGTGGCAACTAATTTTGAAGCAGTACAGCTAAATTCCACCATATTGCTAGAGAACAATTGGGAAGAAGTTAAACAGCTAGAAGCCCAATACTTGCGATCGCCAATTCTTAAACAAGTATTTGGTCAGGAGTTGGGCATTCTTCCTGGTATGGATGTGGCATTAGCTCTCAATGCCATCCGCGAATATTATCAAAGCAATAAATACGACGTAATTGTCTATGATGGTTCGGGAGGAATCGATCCTCTAAGAATGTTTGGGATGCCAGAAATATTAAGCTGGTATTTCCGCCGTTTTCGCGGTATCTTTACCGAATCGGACATAGTTAAGACTCTTTCACCGTTTGTAGGCCCTGTTACTAGTGCGGTACTAAACACAACCTGGACTGCAAACGATATTACTAGTAACACCAACAATCCTG
>CAKZYI010000729.1 GCA_937884735.1 uncultured Pleurocapsa sp. | reverse complement strand
AGTTCCACCTTGACTTCTGTTTCGCCTGTAGTTCGACTAACTGATGCGGTTCTAGATAAAGAGGATATGTTATTGGCTAGAGTTGTTTGGCGTTGCGTAGCCATGCCGTCAGGCTTATCGCTAAGTTGCATTTTTACTTCCTAATATATATACTTATTTTAATATTTGATAGCTACATGCCCATTATTTCGTAGCCTGAATCTACATAAATAACTTGCCCCGTTATTCCGCTAGAAAGCTCGCTACACAAAAATGCGGCAGTATTGCCAACTTCGGTTTGAGTCACGGTACGTCGCAAAGGTGCAGTTTCTTCTACATGGCGAATCATGTCCAAAATCCCTCCTACGGCAGAGGATGCCAGGGTGCGGATTGGGCCGGCGGAAATAGCGTTAACTCGAATATTGTCCTGACCTAATTCCGCAGCTAGATAGCGAACGCTCATTTCTAGAGCTGACTTAGCAACTCCCATTACATTGTAATTGGGAATTACTTTAACTCCACCCAAATAAGAAAGGGTTACTATACTTCCACCTTCTTTCATCAAGGGTTTAGCTCTAACTGCAAGACAATTTAGGGAATAGCTGCTTATGTCTAATGCTTTGGCAAAACCTGTCCTAGAAGTCGCTGAAAAGTCACCGGTAAGGTCTTCTCTCTCAGCAAATGCTAAACAGTGAACCAAAATATCTAGCCTGCCCCATTTTTCCTCGATAGTGGCAAACATAGAATCGAGTAACTCATCATCTTGTACATTACAGATAACAATTATACTAGGAATAAGAGGTTCGACTAATAAAATGACTTTATTCTTAAAACGTCCTTTTTCATCAGGAAGGTAATTTACCCCTATATTGGCACCAGCTTTGTGTAGCTGCTGGGCAATACCCCAAGCAATAGAACGGTTGTTAGCTATCCCTGTCACAAAAGCATTCTTTCCAGTTAAATCTAGCACTGTCTTTTCTCAATTTTAATTCATTGCAATTATCTATCCTACAACTTTGGTAACTAATTACGAATTACGGATTTTTAGCGGTAATTGACCATTGACCACTGACCGTTGACAACTATCCTCCAAAAAAAACTAAAGAACTCTAGTAAGACAGCCAATTATACGTTGTAGTGTGAGAATATGGAACTATCAAGAATATTAAGTCTGTAACCAAAAATCTTCCACTTTGCTGCATAGTTATATATATGGAACTACCATTGACACAAAACCAGCCATTAGCATCAGTATTTCGTAAGCTTGGTCGTGGTTCATTTCCTCCTATTGTGGAGAGCTTTGAACGTGGCAAAACTATCTTTTTTCCTGGAGATCCAGCAGAAAGAGTTTATTTTTTACTTAAAGGTGCAGTCAAATTGTCTCGTGTATACGAAGCGGGAGAAGAAATTACGGTAGCTCTTCTAAGAGAAAATACAGTATTCGGCGTGCTTTCTTTAATTACAGGGCAAAAAAGCGATCGCTTTTATCATGCAGTAGCGTTTACTCGTGTAGGACTATTATCTGCGCCCATCGAACAGGTAGAAAAAGCCTTACAAGAGAATCCTGAGTTATCATTACTAATGTTAAGAGGACTATCATCACGAATCTTACAAACTGAAATGATGATTGAAACTCTAGCTCACAGAGATATGGGTTCGCGTTTAGTTAGTTTCTTGTTAATTCTCTGTCGAGATTTTGGTATACCCACCGAAGCGGGTATTAAAATCGACCTCAAACTTTCCCATCAGGCGATTGCCGAAGCTATTGGCTCTACCAGAGTAACCGTTACTAGACTTTTGGGAGATTTGCGAGATAAAGAAATGGTTTCAATTCACAAGAAAAAAATTACTGTGCATAATCCTGTAGCATTAAGTCAACAATTTGCCTAAAATAATTCGAGTTAGCAATCTTATTGGATAAATTATGTTCTATAGATTGAGCGCAAGCTAATTGTTCCGATCAAACTACTTAATCATATCTAATGACCAGCGGTTATATCCTAATTGCAGCGATTTTCATTCTGGGCGGTATTATTGCGGCATTTGGAGATCGCTTGGGTACAAAAATTGGTAAGGCTCGGTTAAGGTTATTCAACCTCCGTCCCCGTCAAACAGCCATGGTGATTACCGTGATTACGGGGATGCTTATTTCGGCTTTGACTTTGGGTATTTTATTTAGCTTAAGCAAGTCCCTCCGAAAAGGAATTTTTGAATTAGATGACATATTAAAAGAGCAACGCCGTATTGAAAGAGAGTTGGCTCAAGTCAAAGCCCAAAAACAACAGGTAGAGGGACAACTCGGTCAAGTTAGGCAAGAACAGAATCAGGCTACCATCGACTTAAATGCCATTAATCTTGATTTTGAGCAGTCTAAACAGCAGTTAACAGAAACTTCAGCCCAAGCTGCAAAGCTCAAAAAAGAGCTGGATAGTTTATTAGTTCAGAGAAAAGAGACATTAGAACAACTTAATAATCTTAAGCAACAAAGCCAAGAATTACAAAATCAGCTACAGCAGCGAGAACAGAAAATTAATCAGCAAGATAAAGTATTAGCCCAAAAGGAAACTCGTCTACAAGAATTAGAGCAGCAGCAAGAAATATTACAGGGTCAGGTTCAAGAACGAGATCGCTCTATTGCCAATCTAGATGAAGCAATTTCAGCAGCGGAAACCAGTCTTAAGCTTAGAACTCGGCGATTAGAACAGCTAGAGTCTCAGATAGAATATGTAGAAAGGAATGTAGCAACAATAGAACAGTCTTATCAAGAACTAAGAGAAAAAAAGATTACTATTGTCAAAGGTCAGGTTTTATCTTCGGCGGTAGTTAGAATTGTCGATCCTACTGCTGCAAAATCGGCAATCAATAGCTTACTGCGTCAGGCTAACACTAATGCGGTTAGGTCGACTCAATTTAGTGGCTCTAAGTCTACGGAGCGGATTGTTAAGATTACTAGATCCCAAGTAGAACAGCTAGAGTCTCAGATTAAAGATGGTCAAGATTATGTAATCAGAATTCTCTCTGCTGGAAACTATGTCCAGGGAGAAACAAGGGTGAAAGTATTTGCCGATTTAGCAGTCAACAAGCTGGTTTTTCCAGAGGGGGAGGAGATTGCCACTGTCTCCCTCGATTCTCAGAATATTACTCGCAAAGAGGTGCAAGAAAGATTAAATTGGTTACTGGCAGTGTCCAAATTCCGCGCTCAACGAGCAGGAATATTGGGCGATATCGAAATAGGTGATAATCAAATAGAAAGTATTGTTAATTTTGTTAATAAAGTTACTCAAACAACTGAACCAGTCGATGAAATCAAAGCAGTAGTTACGGAAAACACCTATACCGCTGGCCCTTTAAAACTCGATTTTGTAGTCATCAGTGATGGGGAAGTGGTGTTTGGAACTTAGAATTTGATTAGTTATTAGCGAGCATTTACTGATGGAAACTATTCTGGGTTTAGACCCTGGTAGAGACAAGTGTGGTTTGGCGGTGATGGTTGGAGAGCAAATAGTTTATCACCAGGTAGTAGATTCTGCTAAAGCGATCGCAATTATTCAGCAGCTATGTCAAAAGTATGGCGCAGATCGCCTCGTGATGGGTAATGGAACTACATCCACAAGCTGGTATCAACAGCTTGAAGTTAGTTTGGTTCAGCAGTTGCCAATAGTAACCATAGACGAACATAATAGTACCTTAGAAGCGCGCGATCGTTATTGGTTGATGTATCCTCCAAAAGGTTTACAGCGAATCCTTCCTCAAGGATTACGTGTTCCTCCTCGCCCTGTAGATGACATCGTTGCTATTGTGCTGATTGAAAGGTATCTGAATTTAAATATTTAACAAGCATTAATTGCTTGAATACTTTAATCGTCTTTTGACCGATTAAATACTCTATATCCAAACAAGTTATCTTAAAGAATATAAAATCAATATAGTATTCAAATTAAGCACTACATTTTTGTTCTTACTGTGAAAGTATAATCACTTCCTGGTTCTAACTGATAATCCGAACGTTCTAAAAATCTTTCTAGAGGCTCTTGAATTAAAGCTCTTCCTAAAGATGGCTGAACGGATAGTTGTCTTTGACGAAAACGCCAGCGAAATTGCCATTCATAGTTAGCAGCTTTTACTTTTCCTTCTATTTTCCCCATAGATAAGGATTGTTGCGTAATTCGAACGTAGGCAATGGTTTCTGGTAAATAACGACGTTTCACAGTTTTTCAAGAAGTGCTTGATTTACAAAATAATATTAATGGCTGTAATCTTTTGCTTCTTGTGTAAATGATTATCTGAAATAGTCCCCAGTGGACTATACAGGTATTAAAACTATGTTTTATAAACCCATCCAAATTGCGGTTCAGTTTCAATTCACCAAAAAACTATGACTTACTCCTGCTTAAATATTTTTTATAAATAATATAGCGACTTTGAATGTAATTAGGTACAACTATTTTTATAGTTAGATAACATAAAGAGATATTTGTAATATTTATGATGAAGTCTTTCTGTGGGAGGATTACAGCATCGATTAAATAATCCAAGATATTGCTAAAGAAAATATAAGTAAAACCTGTATCAATAGCAATAAATATACTCGGTACTCTATCTTCCTAGCATATTTATAAAGTTCATTATGCCTACTTTTAAAGCTATGTGCTTTTAGTTCTAGCTGATGTTCCAAATATCCAGAGTTTTTATCTAGTTCTTCTTTGACTAGGCTACTTATTTGCTGATTAGTGTCTTGTTTAAATCTTTTTAGCGCAATAATCAGCTTTTCTTCTAAAGATCGAGAATTCTCAGTTGCTGAATTACTGATAGAAATAATTAACTTTTCCATTAGTCCTGGCCCTAGCTGAAAGTATCCTTTATTGACACTTCTAACTGCATCAGCTAATTCTTTAGCGGGGGTTCCTTTGGTTAAATAGCCCTTTGCACCAGCTTCAATAGCTTGATTAATGTGTTCGCGATCTTCGTGACTGCTAAGAACCAAAATTTTGGTATTGACAAAGCAATTTTGAATAGTCTCGATGGTTTTTACTCCATCGGTATTGGGCATTTCCAAATCTAGAATTGCTATGTCAGGACTAAGCTTTTCAATTTGTTCCAAAGCAGTTGTTCCGTCTTCGGCATAGCCTACAACTTCTAAATCTGCCTCTTGTGACAAATACATTTGTATGGTTTCCCGAATCAAATTTTGATCGTCAACTATTAAAATACGAATAGTGCCTGTGCCAGTGTTTACCGTAGTCATAAAAACAAAAATAATTTAGTTTCTAATAAAAATAAGTAAGATATTCATAATCTTTAGATTTACTAGGGCTTGTTATCAATTAGAGAGAATAATGCTTTTAAAGGCTTTTGAACGAGATATAAGGAAAAAAATGTTCTTCATAGCTTTGCTATGGAGGTGAGGATATTTTGCCTGGGGTTGCCCCAGGCACTCGCGATGTCCGTTATTTTTTGACGAAGTAGGCTGTTTAAAGGTTGAAAAAAGCACTTTTTATTTAATTGACGACATGCCCTAACTATTTAAACCTAAATATAGACAAATTGCTTAAAGTTTGAGTAAGGAAATAGAACTTTAATTATATCGAAACGATAAAGTGATTTATTGAACCAAGATCACAAGAATATAGTCAATCCGTATTGTTTCAGAGGCATTTTGAATTGTCCCGAAAAGTGAGAAACCAGCCAGAATCAAGTGACATATCTTTTAGCTTTGAAGAAATCACCGCTGAATTAAATTATCGCAAAGCACAAAATTCTCTACGAGATTTGATTGGTAATATTGACCTTACCGCAGAAGAACAAATAGGATTAGAATCAGAAATAGATCGTCTAACTCAAATGTTAGATAAGCTAGAGCATTCTGTAGTACAAATTGCTGCATTTGGAATGGTAGGCAGAGGAAAGTCCTCAGTTTTAAATGCGGTGGTCGGACAAGAAGTTTTCCCTACAGGTGCATTACATGGGGTGACTCGCGATATTAATATTACTAACTGGAAGCTAACGCCAGAACAAATTGCCAATACTTCAGACAATCTTCAACGCTTAACTATTACTGGAGACAAAGGCAGAGAAATCCAATTAATAGATACCCCAGGAATTGATGAAGTTAATGGAGAGGGGAGAGAAGCTTTAGCCTGAGATCTGGCTAAAAGAGTTGATTAAAATTTGATAAAGGTGTCGGGAGATTTTACCCAAGATGAATATCGCGCCTTATCAAAATAAAGAGAGGCAGGTAAACCAACGTTGTTAGTCTTTAACAAAATCGACCAATATCCTGAAGCCGATAGACTAGCTATTTACCAGAAAATTAAAGAAGAAAGGGTCAAAAAGCTAATTTCTCCCGACGAGATAATTATGGTAGCGGCATCTCCGATTGAAGTGCGAGGGACAAAAGATGCCACAGGAAAAGTTCGGGTGCAGAGAATTAAAGGAAAACCCCAGGTGAATTCATTAAAGCTCAAGATATTAGAATTGTTAGAACGTGAAGGGAAATCTTTGGTAGCCCTCAACAGTATGTTATTTGCCGATGAAGTAAACGAGCAAATATTAGAACGTAAACTAGCAATTCGCGATCGCGCTGCTAATGAATTAATCAATAAAGGAATGATGGTAAAAGCCATGACGATCGCTCTCAATCCTGTGACAGCGATCGATTTATTTTCTGGCGCAATTGTCGATGTCGGGATAATTATCTCTCTATCTCGTCTTTATGGAATCACTATGACTCAATCAAGTGCGGTAAAGCTCTTGAAAAATATTGCTCTAAGTATGGGAGGAATAAGTGCTAGCGAACTATTAGCTACTTTAGGTTTAGGCTCGATTAAAAGCCTTTTAGGGCTATCTATTCCTGCTACAGGTGGTTTATCTTTTGCACCCTATTTATCTGTTGCGATCGCCCAAGGAGGAGTTGCTGGATTGTCTTCTTATGCGATCGGACAGGTAACTAAAACTTATTTGGCAAATGGTGCTTCTTGGGGCGAGCAAAGTCCCAAGGCTGTGGTGCAAAAAATTCTTGATTCTCTTGATGAGGAATCTATCTTAAATCGAATCAAATCAGAATTAAAAGCGAAATTAATTAGCAATTACTAATTATTGGCGATGATCAATACAAGCTAACTTTGCAATAGCAGAGAATACGCAATGTGCAACTTGTAGAGATGATTAATTTTCTTCTTATAAGGGGGCTGGGACTTTTAAAAGTCCCACAGGGCGTAGAGAATTGTTTTTACCATATTTAAAAACTAGTTATGATTTGCAAAACTCGCTGAATATCGTCCAACTGACCTACTATTCGTCTTGTTGGTTTGGGAGATACTCTAACTAAAGTAGGAGTTACGCTAATCTGACTGTTTGCCGCCTGCTGAGGATTCTTGTTAACGTCTATTACCTTAAGAGTGTAAGGACTATCTAAACCTTGCTCCAAAAGCTGATGTATGTGGTTTAAATTCTCTTCGGCACTGGGACTATCACTTCTAATAAATAGACGTAAAACATAGCCATTATTATCTGAAACTGCTGGAACAGAAGCCAAAGCAACTCTAATATCTTTAGCATCATTAGTTTCTGTAATTTCTTTTTTTGGTATACCAGAGGAAGAATCAAGGCGAATAATCAAATCCCGCTGTTCCCAAAGTTGAGGAAAATTGGGTTTGTAAGTCTCAATTATTGCACGATTGCAATGTTCTTCTCTCCAGGGTGCAATATGCCATTTGGTGTTTAGATCTACATCAAATAGTGCCTGTAGTAGAGGAATATAGCGTTCAACTGCGGGATAAACTTCTGCCAGAGTCTCAATTTGCTGGGTCTGAGGATTAAACCAGCGTTCCACAGTTGCCGTATATCCAGGCACCAAGAAATGAGGGGAATCATTCAAACTCCATGTTTTTTGCATCCCAACACATAAATCGCTATGCCATTGAGACTGTCGATTGGGATTTACACCATAAATCAAGTCTCCTCCAGGAGTAAATAAAGCAATACCTTTAAAAATATTAGGCAAAGAGGATGGTCTATCTATCAATTTTGGTGACTAGTTAAAAACACAATTCAATTATTAATTGATTATCTCATCATATCTTGTCGTTCTCGATTAAAGCTCAAACTAAATAAACATGGAGAAGTAGAAATCTTTAAAATTTTGCTTCTCCAAATGCTTCACAGTCTAAACTCTTCCTCGTAGCATCATCGCCATTTCATTAGCAGTCGGTGACATTTCTAATGCAACTTCTTCAGTAATTCGTCCTTCTTCATATTTTTTGGCCTCTTCTATTGGTATTTTATACTG
>CAKZYI010000728.1 GCA_937884735.1 uncultured Pleurocapsa sp. | reverse complement strand
GCAGGAGAATCTTTTCAGCCTTACTATCAGCTAGAAACACTTACGACCGCTATGCAAATGACCGTCCATCAGATTTTGCATTGCGATCTACAAGGTTCTCTCAAACAGTTTTATCTGGAAAATAAAGCCATAGAGTTAATTATTCTCAAGCTGGCACAGATTCAAGATTTAATCAAAGGTAAAACTCGACCCCCAGGATTAAAAGCCAGCGATATCGATCGCGTTTACCACGCCAGAGAAATTTTACTACAGCAAATGGAGAACCCTCCCTCTCTGTTGGCATTAGCAAAGCTTGTCGGTCTTAACGATTACAAACTCAAATTAGGTTTTCGCCATTGTTTCGATACGACGGTATTTGGCTATTTGCGATCGCAACGTTTGGAAAAAGCTCGTCAATTATTGCTCGAAACTAATCTCAGCGTCTCAGAGATTGCTCGGATCGTGGGTTTCAGTAGCTTAAGCCGATTTGGAGCTGCTTTTAAACGACAATTTGGGATTAGCCCTAGTGCTTGTCGTCGTTAGAAAATTTGTTTGGATGTCAGAGACTATCCTACTTTACTAGAAATAACCATAGTATGATTGAGTTTACAGCTATTGATATTATTTATCAATAAACTATGACAAAAATCATCACTGATCGCGACTGGGACGAGATTTGGGCAGAAAATTATCGCAATGCAGAAATTTTATCTGAATCCAATAGTTTTGAACGTACATTTAAAATTGATGTTCCAGAGTTAGGTAATTGTTATGATTCGTCCCTAAAGTTGCGAAACGGATTGTGGATCTACATCAGTAAAATAGAAATAAGTCAAGATTTTATTTGTCTGAGGGATATTTTTGACTGTTATCAGTTTGGTTTGAGCTTTTTCTTGTCGGGAAAGGTAAAAATACAGCGTCATGGTCTAACCGATGAGATTGAAGAATTAGCAGGAAGTTATTATTCTGAATGTAACTACGACACCAAAGAAACTGAATGGTGGCAAACTGGAGAGCCATTTTATCGAATATACCTGAGATTTGAACCACAGCAATTTTTTGCTAGTTTTGAGACAGAACAATTGGAACAATTACCTTTTGAAATACGCCAATTTATTTTAGAAGGTAAAACTCCTCCCTATTATCAGAAGGGAAAAATCACTCGACCGATGCAACAGGCATTACAGAATATTCTTCATTGTCCCTATCAAGGTTTGATGAAACAAATGTATTTAGAAAGTCGGGCTGTAGATCTCATAACTTTCCATCTACACCAGTTTCAGTCAGATAATGTTAATCGCCAACATAAAAGCGATCGCGATCGCATTCATCAAGCCAAACAAATTTTGCTCGATAATTTAGATAATCCGCCGAGTCTAATCGAATTAGCCCGACAGGTGGGTTTGAATGACTTTAAGCTCAAGCGTGGTTTCCGTGAAGTATTTGGACAATCTGCTTTTAAATATTTGCGTGACTATCGACTCGAACAAGCTCGTAAATTACTGGCACAAGGGGAAATGAAGGTACAAGAAATATCGCTGCGAGTAGGTTTTGAAAGCCGTAGTTATTTCGCGATCGCCTTTCGCCAAAAATATGGTGTCAATCCCAAACAATACATGAAAAATCAGCAAGGCGTTGTTAATTGTAAGTATGAAGCTGAATAGTAATTTGTTTTTAGCTGTTAGCTCTCAGCTTTTAGCTTTTAGCCTCCAAGATAAGTTAAATTCTAGAGTCAGCAAAAATCCCTCTAGCGTTCAAAAAAAATCCCTCTAGCATTCCAATTAAAAACCGCAATCTTCTACGATACTCACACTACCAATTTAATTAAGAAGAATTCTTATTAATTTTTCAACTGTTGGTCATTGTGTAACTGCTGACTGATGGGCTTGAGTGTGAGGATATACATGAAATTAGATCGATTATTTATAAGTTTATTGTTAGCAGGAGCATCGATTGTTGCCTGTGGGACTGTTGCTAGAGGTGGGTCGGTGCAGGAGAGGCAAGGAGATTTTGCTTTGCTAAAGACTTCCCCCAGTCAGTCATCATCTATAAATTTATTAGCGCGCCCTCGACCGTCACTCTATGAGAGTAAGGCGATTCGGTTCGCCGCAACTGACCCTCAAGACCGTGCTGTCTCGCAGAATAATTTAACGCGGGTTACAGGAGTTGAGGTTGTCCAAACAGAGTCGGGGTTTGAGTTAATTCTCAAGACAGTAAGGGGAAGCGATCGCTTAGTGCCGTTAATTTTGCCAGAAGGGAATGATTTGGTAATCGATATTCTGGATGCAACTTTAGCTTTTGCGATTAGAAATGGCGTGGAAGAACTCAACCCCGCACCTGGAATTAATCGGATTACGGTAAATAATGGTTCGGATAATAGCATCCGAGTGAGAATTAGAGGAGAAAACCAGACACCAAGCGCGGAAATAGTAACTGGTAGAGACGAATTAGGTTTAAGTATCGCTCCTGAAGATACTACCATCGAAACCGAACCAGACGAGCAGATTGATATTATTGCTACAGGGGAAGCAGAAGAAGATGATTATAAGGTAGACAATGCTTCCACAGCGACTCGAACCGATACACCATTGCGGGATATTCCCCAATCGATTCAGGTTGTACCCCAGCAGGTGCTAGAAGATCGCAAAGTAAGAACCGTAACCGAAGCCATAGAAACTGTTAGTGGTGTTGCTAGTGGTTCTAGACCTTATGGTGGTGTGCCGATTACAAACAGAATAATCAGGGGATTTGACCAGGCAGGTTCGGGTGTTGTCAATTATCGCAATGGAGTTCCTGATGGTGATTTCTATATCTTGTCACCGATTGAAACAGCAGAGCGGATAGAAGTATTAAAAGGACCTGCTTCGGTTTTGTTTGGTGCGGGAGAACCTGGTGGAATTGTCAACACGGTCACGAAAAAACCCTTGAGCGAACCATTTTATGAACTAGCATTTGAGGCAGGAAACAACGCACTTTACCAGCCCAGCATCGATCTTTCTGGTCCTTTGAATGAAGATCGCACTTTACTCTACCGCTTGATTGCCAGCTATCAAGGTTCGAGCGATTTTCAAGACTTTTCTGATACCAGACTGACCACAATTGCTCCTTCCATTACCTGGCAGTTGGGAGAGCAAACAAATTTAAATTTATACTACGAATTTACTAATCTCGATGCCGAGCCTGCTGCTGGTCTTACTACTGCTTTGTTACTTAGCGATGATAGTTTAACACCACGAGACTTTGCTACTTACTATCCTGAGTTACAGTCCCTTGATGTGGATACACACAAATTTGGCTATACTCTAGAACACAAATTCAATGACAATTTAGAACTTCGTAACAATGTTGCTATCAATCTGACTCGTTTTGGAGAGAATGTGGCTTTTGGTACAGCGATAGTAGACGATCTCTTTTTGGATGGATTGAATGTTAGTCAGGCTGAATTTGACCGAGAAAATTATTTTGCCCAAATCGAATTAGTTGGCGAATTTGAGACGGGAGCGATCTCTCATCAAGTTTTAGCGGGTTTTGATTTTAACCGTAGTAGTAATGTTGGCGATCGCATTAATGCTGATACGCCTGTTCCTCTTTTAGATATTCGCAATCCTAATTACGATATCGAAACTCCTACTTTTTCGACACGCAATACGTTTTCTATTTTCGATCTTAAGAGAGATTCTTACGGTCTTTATCTTCAGGATCAGATTGCTTTCACCAATAATTTAAAACTTTTGGTAGGTGGTCGCTATGATTGGGTTTCCACCGACTTTGAAGGAGATTTGGTTACTGGAGGAGAAGTAATTGCCTTACCAACAGTGAATGATGATGCTTTTAGTCCTCGTATTGGTTTAGTATATCAACCCAGCCAAAATGTTTCTCTCTACGCCAGCTATACGCGGTCTTTTTTCTCTGTTTCTGGTTTTGACAATACAAATCCAGATGTGACATTCGATCCCACCAGAGGAACTCAATATGAAATTGGTATCAAAACCGAGTTTTTCGACAATCGACTTTCCGCAACACTGGCAGCATACGATCTGACTAAGACCAATGTTTTAACGCCTAATCCCGAAAATCCTGATTTTTCCATACAGACTGGAGAACAAGGAAGTCAAGGAATTGAGTTAGACATTAATGGTGAAATTTTGCCTGGTTGGGATGTGACTTTTGCTTATGCTTTAACAGATGCCGAAATTACCGAAGATAATAGCTTCCCTGTCGGCAATAAGTTACCAAATGTACCAGAGAATCAGGTTAGTCTGTGGACAACTTACGAAATTCAACGAGGTACTCTAGAAGGCTTGGGTTTTGGTTTGGGACTATTTTATATAGACGAACGGCAGGGGGATTTAGATAACTCATTCCAGTTAGAAGATTATTTTCGTACTGATGCTGCTCTTTTTTATCGCCGAGGTCGTCTAAGTACGGCAATTAATCTGCGTAATATTTTTGATGTAGATGCTCCTGCATTTACTTTTAGCAACAGAGCATTTATTCAAAGAATCGAACCTTTTACCATTGTTGGTTCTGTCAGTTGGGAGTTCTAAAAGATTAGGGAGGATGTAGTGTTTAGAAAGCCAAGGCGATACTCGATCGAGTCATTTTTTTTAATGGCTTTTTCTTTTATTTTGATAGTGGCTTGTCAACCATCAGGTTTACAGGAAACAAACGAATCTCCAGTAAAACCGACTGAATGTCAAATGGTTCGACATAAATTGGGAGAAATCTGTGTGCCGATCGCTCCACAACGCATTGTGGCATTAGACCCCCGCCATTTAGCAGATCCCTTGCTCGCTCTTGGTATTGAACCAGTTGGGACAGCGATTTATGTTTATCAAGGAGAAGAAAGTTTACCTGGACTGACTGCCGATGATATTGAGGGCATTGAGAGTATTGGAGATGTATATCAACCTTCTTTAGAAAAGATTCTCAGTCTAAAACCCGATCTGACTCTAGCAATGGATTTAGCCCACGAGCAAATCTATCAGCAATTATCAGCGATCGCGCCCACGATATTAATAGATTGGAAAAAAAATTATTAATTTAAAACCAACCTTAAGTACATAGCTCAAATTGTCGATCGCGAAACAAAAGCAAATAAAGTTCTCACACAATATCAAGAGCGAATTACAGAATTGCAATCTCAACTAGATCGTAAGCCAGAAGAAATAGAAGTCACATTGCTTATCTACTTTGGTGGTAAATTTACCATATCAACTCAATATCATCGGTCTTATGAAATTTTTTCTGACCTTGATTTGAGCAACAAAACTATCCCAGGAGAAGGAGAACAGACAATTAGTCTGGAAGTTATAGATCGATATGATGCTGACGTTTTATTTGTCATGAATTACAGCAAAGAGCCAGAATCTTTCTTTCTGGAAAACCCATTGATAGCTTCACTAGATGCAGTCAAAAATAAACGAGTCTATTTTGTCGATCCAAGTAAATGGAGTGCTAATGGACCAATAGGAGTTAATCGAATGTTGGACGATCTTTTTCAATACCTTCCTCAAACACAAAAATAATGGCAGAATTTTATTCTCATTTAACTTCAAAGTTAAGAACTTTTATCCAGCAACAGAAAATATTTTTTACAGCTACCGCACCCCATTTGGGCAGAATTAACTTATCTCCCAAAGGGATCGATACTTTTCGCTGTATTGATCGCCAAACTGTTGCCTACCTAGATTTGACTGGAAGTGGTAATGAAACGGCAGCCCATCTACACGAAAACGGCAGAATCACCATCATGTTTTGTAGTTTTAATAAAAATCCTCTTATTTTGAGACTATACGGCTGAGGCGAGGTAATTAGTAAAGAGAGCGATCGCTGGAACGAATTACATTCTCTATTTCCCGAGATTCCAGGCGACAGACAAATAATTCTACTCACCATCGAATCAGCACAAACCTCCTGTGGTTTTGGCGTACCAATATATGAATTAAAAGAGGAGCGAAAAACCTTGATTAGTTGGGCTGCAAAAAAAGGAAAATCGGGAATAGAGCGATATCAACAGCAAAATAATTTAGAAAGTATCGATGGTTTACCAACAAAACTTTTTGATGCCAAAGAATCAAAGTTGAATTAATTTTTTTGTATTAATTACGTACAATAGTTCGGACAAAATTTAACTTTCAACGAAAGAATAGGTATTTGATTCTTCAAATAAGTAAGTTTTCAATGCCTGGAAACTATCCTAACTGCTCTAACTGTCATATGTACTAACAAAATAATAAAACGGCTACTTGCTATTTTTTCAAAGATTATCTGGTTGTTATTTTATAATGACTAAAATAATTAATTACCTGCGGTCAGCAATCGCCTTACTTCAATCTTCAACTTAGCGTAATCAAAAAATCCGTTTGGAGCAAAAAAGATCCGTCTGGGTACTAGAAACTAACTTGCTAATTCTGCATACTCTTATCAACTCATAATATTGAGAATTTTTATTAATAAATGGTAAGAAGAATTGGAAAATAGTAGATTTTATCTATTGCGCTGTTTATCGCCAGCTTTAGTTTGGTGGTTATTAATGGTCATGCCCGTTAAAGCAGAAGCAGAACTGAATCGTAGTACGAGCGATCGCATTTACGCAAACAGACAAACCTCGGCAAAAGACTTATTAGTACAGGTAAACAGCGAGACTGTAGCAGAAATTATGGGAGTGGAAGTTAACTCTACCCCTGAAGGTCTAGAACTAATCATCGAAACGGCTAGCAAGCAAAGATTAATTCCCTTAATTTTGACCGAAGATAAGGATTTGATTATCGATCTAGCCGATGCAGTCCTAACTATCCCAGAAGAGGAATTGACCGCGACTAATCCCGCGCCAGGAATTACGGCAATTAGGGTCAATCAAATTGATGCTACGAATGTTCGCATTACGGTGACAGGGGAAGCCCAAGCCCCAAATGCTACTGGTGTTCCTTCGCGCAGGAATCTGGGTCTGAGTTTTACTAGCGATAAGGATGAAATTGAAACCGCAGTCGAACCCATCGAGATTATTGTCACGGCGGAAAAGAAATCAGAAAATGTGCAGGATGTTCCTTTAAGTATCACTACGTTTACGGAGGAACAGATTGAAGACGGCAAGATTGATCGCTTTGATGATGTAGCACAAAATACCCCTAACTTTACCTTCTTTCCTGGGGGAGAGAATCGTACTGCTGCTTTTTATAGCCTGCGGGGGATTACTAACTTTAACGCCTTTAGTCGTGATGCGATTGGCTTTTTTATTGATGACGTTCCCTATGATTTTGCAGGCTTTATCGACCAAAACTTTATTGATATAGAACGGATCGAAGTTTTACGGGGACCGCAGAATATTCTCTATGGCAGGAGTTCTTTGGGGGGAGCAATTAATATTATTTCTCGCAAGCCAACTAATACTTTTGAATTTGATACTTCCCTTAGCTACGGCAATTTTAACGATTTTGAGGCGCAAGCCAGTATTAGTGATGCCATTGTCAAAGATAAGTTAGCCTATCGCTTGTCGGGTAGTTACGGGAATCAAGACGGCTATGTAGAAAATACTTTTTCAGATGAAGATGTAGACGGTGGTTCGAGTACAACAGGACGCGCCCAAATCTTATGGACTCCCTCGGAAAATTGGGAAGTTTTACTAAATGCTTCTCTGGCGGATTATGATGAAGGCGCACAGCCCTTTGTTATGGTTGGTGGCGATCCTTTTGAGACAGAACTCGACTTTGATGGTTTTAATGAGTTAAATACTAACGCTCAATCTTTAAGAGTCGGCTATACCCATCCGAATTTTCGGGTTACTTCCATTACCGCCCATCGGTTTGCCAGTCAGGAAGCAGCATTCGATCAAGACGGGACGATAGAAGACATTGAAATCAACGCGCCAGGTTTTGATTCGCGGGTAATCTCGCAAGAACTGCGGTTGCAATCTCTCGCAGCAGCAACTCCTATTGACTGGATTGTAGGCGGTTATTTTGAATCGGCTGAGTTTAATAGCGATCGCTCTTTTTTACGTGGTGCAGCCAGTCCTTTTCCTGGGGAAGAACGGGGCGATGGTACTCCCGATAGCACTGCTTTTGCCTTGTTTGGTCAAACAAGTTATCAGGTGAGTAAAGCCCTGAATTTGACAGCAGGTTTGCGCTACGAGACAGCAAACACTCCCCCCGATGCTGAAAGAGTTCTAATTACCGATGCTGATACGACTACTTTATTAGATCTCGAAAATATCGAAGCAGACGGTTCGGAATTACTTCCCCGCGTCGCAGCCGAATATAGTTTTAATTCTAACTTAACCAGCTATGCCAGTATTACCAAGGGTTATCGTCCTCCTGGGGCAAGTTTCGACCCATTTAATGAAGATACGGCAACTTTTGGTTCGGAAACCGCCTGGAGTTATGAGTTGGGTCTAAAATCTACCTGGTTACAAGATCGTTTACTGACCAACTTAGCTATATTCTATTCCCCTGTAAGTAACTTCCAGTTTCCCAGTATTCAGGGAGGCGAGGTAATTATTGACAATGCGGATGTGGATATTATTGGTACGGAATTTGAGTTAATCACTCGCCCAGTTAAGGGTTTAGAAGTAGTTGCGGGGTTGGGTTTACTCAGTGCCGAATTTAGCAATGGCAACGAGCCCTTTACGGGAGAGTCTATAGAGGGCAATCGAACTCCCTTTAATCCCAACTTGACCTACAATCTAGCTATCCAATATCTCAGTCAAATTGGAGTGTCAGGCAGAATCGAACTTAGTGGTTTTGGTAATACTTTCTTTGATGAACTCAATCAAATTGAACAAGAAGCCTTTGCCCTAGTTAACGCCAGCTTAGGTTACGAATTTGAGAACTATGGCGTTTTCTTGTTTGCCAACAATATTTTTGATGATGAATATATCACTCAAGGAGTCGATTTTGGCAATGGACTTATTGCCACTTATGGCGCGCCTAGAACCCTTGGTTTCCAAGTTAGAGCTAAATTTTGAATAAATTACCAGAATAAATTACAGGTAAGCAATGAAACTCAAACAACTGCTTTCAAAAGGATCGAGAAAAATCCATCGCTGGATTGGTCTATATTTTGCTGTGGTGGTACTAATTTACACTGTCGAAGCTTTTAGTCTGACGGCGGTTTTTGGTGCGGGATTGCCTACGATTGATGGTTCTCCTCCTGTTGCTACAGTTGAGAACATGGAGTTATTGGACATCGCCCAAGCGACACAAACCTTTAAAAATTTACAGCCAGAGGGAGTTAACGACTGGAACGAAATTAATGAGATTGCCTATTTACCCCAGGCGGGAGTTTATCGTTTTGCCGATACAGCGCGTTATATTGAAAGGTATCTCGATGCGAGTTCGGGCGAACTACTCAAGTACGGCTTTAAAGCTGCGCCTT
>CAKZYI010000727.1 GCA_937884735.1 uncultured Pleurocapsa sp. | reverse complement strand
CATGCACACTTAACGTATCCGATGATGTAATTCGCAACAGCATTCCCATTGGTAAACCCCGCATTTATTATGGCGAGTTGACCAATCCTTATATTATGACTACAACTAAAGATAGAGAGTTAGATTTTACTAGCGGAGAAGAAAAAGTTTATACCGTTTACGATGGAAAGGGGGGAATCAAAATTGGCAGTTATTTCCGACGAATGTTGTTTGCCGAATACCTCAAAGACTGGCAAATGTTGTTTGCCCAAAACTTTACCACCGATACAAAACTGCTGTTTAAAAGAAACATTAGGCAAAGAATAAAGACGATCGCACCTTTTCTAAATTACGATCGAGATCCCTATTTAGTAGCCGCTAACACTAAAGGAAACAAAGACAGCCAAGATAATCTTTATTGGATAGTTGATGCCTATACTACCAGCGATCGCTACCCTTATTCCGATCCTGGAGAAAATAATTTTAACTATCTTCGCAATTCGGTCAAAGTTGTAATAGATGCTTATAACGGGAAGGTAGACTTTTACGTCGCTGATGAAGATCCTATCATCCAAACCTGGGGAAAAATATTTCCCAAACTATTCAAACCATTAACAGCAATGCCTTTAGATCTGCGCCGTCATATTCGCTACCCTGAAGATTTATTCAGCATTCAGTCGGAAAGGTTGCTTACCTACCATATGACAGATCCTCAAGTATTTTACAATCGAGAAGATCAATGGCAAATTCCTAAAGAGATTTATGGCAACAAATCTCAAGCAGTAGCACCCTATTACCTCATTACCAAGTTACCAACTGCAACGGAAGAAGAATTTATTTTGCTACATCCTTACACCCCCACTAGTCGTCCTAATCTAATAGCCTGGCTTGCAGCAAGATCTGATGGTGCAGAATATGGCAAACTCCTACTGTACAAGTTTCCCAAACAAAAGCTAATTTATGGACCCAATCAAATCGAAGCTTTAATTAACCAAGATCCAGTAATCTCTCAACAAATATCTTTGTGGAATCGCGAAGGATCGCGGGCAATTCAAGGCAATTTGTTAATTATTCCCATCGAAGAATCATTACTATATGTAGAGCCTTTATATATTGAAGCAGAAGAAAATAGCCTACCTGCTTTAGCTAGAGTAATTGTAATTTATGAAAATCAGATTGTGATGGCAGAAACCTTAGATGAAGGTATTGACGCTATTTTTAAACCCCAACAAAGCGATTCTAAAGCAATTATTCGTCCTGTAGAAGATGTCACAACTGAGAATTAATCAAACTGAATTCAGTTTATATTGAAAGTTAAATTAAATTTAACTCAAAACTATCTTATTTCCGTATGACCCAACCCGTACTTTGCCATCTTCTAGTAGGATTGCCTGGTGGTGGCAAATCAACTTTCGCTCAACAGCTAAATAAACAAATCCCAGACTCCGTAATCATCTCCACTGATGCTATTCGATTGAGACTTTATGGTGACGAAAAAATTCAAGGAAATTGGAATGATATTGAAGAAGCAGCTATAGAACAAATTCGACTAGCCATAGCCTATAATCAAACAGCTATTTATGACGCTACTAATGTTCGATTAGCCTGGAGAAATTCTATTTTAAACAGAGTTAGCGATCTTAATTGTGAGTGGATTGCCTGGTGGATTAAAACACCAGTAAATGTTTGTAAATACTTGAATAAAAGACGATTGCGCCAAGTTCCAAATCGCGTTATCGATATTTATTACGACGATCTTAAAGAATCTCCGCCAACATTAGAAGAGGGATTTTTGGCAGTAAAAGAAGTTGTTTTAGGAGAGTGAAAAAACGATTTTTACCTATGAGCGACAGAGGTTATATTCAAGCTGACTAAATCTTTCAATTATTTTTTTTAAAGAACTATTAAATGAGCAAATATTATTATAGCTTTGATGATAAAGCAGATGCTTACTCTATTTATCTAAGCCCTCAATTACTTTTGGGTTGGCTAAAATTAATAACTGCTTTTTTGGTAATTATATTTTGGAAAAGGCTATATATTTTTTTCTACAATATTATTATTTATAGCAATCAAAAATTTACTGATAATAATGACCTAGCCAAATTTATTACTGATATTCAGCCTAATTTCAAAAATGCTTATTCCATAAAATATCAAAAGAGCGATCGCCTTACAGCGCAGGAAGAAATTGAGTCGGAACTAGAAGCAGTAAAATACGATCATTTAATAAACAAAGATACTCTCGTAGAGAAAGTAAACCAATTATTCTACAATTATCAACGAGATAGAATCAACAATAATTTTGAATTAATTAAAGAATATACTTTACAACCTTTTAGTTCAAAGCAAAACAATTTTGACCTTGTTTATAATTGTAAAATATCGCAAATAGAACCTCTTAAATTTGAAATAAGAGAAGAACTCAAACGTTTTGTAGTTCAAATAAACGGAAAAGCAGTTAATTTCAAACTTTCCCAGAAAGGTTATGTAATTAGCGGACAAGCAACATCACGTTCTTTTTCTGAATACTGGGATGTTGGTCTTGATACAAACAATAAATGTTATTTGGTTACTATTTATAAAACAGCAAAATAAAACAACAAACTAATTTGCCAAATAAACTTAGTATCAGCAATATTGACAATATTTCAAGACATTAAAAAACCGACTTAGGTTGATAGCAAACTTAGTCGGCAAAATTATCTTAAATTTCTATTATTAAACTAACCTTCTTCGTTGAAATATTTTTGAATTTGAGCCAAAGCAGCAGAACCAATATTAAATATAGCCCAGCTAGCAGCGATCGCCAGAGGTGCAACAACTACCACTACACGTAAATCCATAATTTATCCTCTCCTTTACAATTTTAAATTTATTTTAGGGGTTTATTAACGTCAAACCATACGTAACCATACTCAAATGTACCAGCTTTCTTAACCTTTTTTACAGGTTTTTTAAGAAAGCTGGTACTTGTTGAAGCTGATTATCTAAACTAATTTGAGATTGGGATAGTAAGCCAAAATATCATTAGAAGATAATGTATCCCCGTCTGCTTGAGGTGTCCAAAGAATTTCTACTGCTAAAAGGCGATCGCTGCCAATACTGCCAATTTGCTGTAATGCTTGGCGCATACTATCAGAGTCATTGATTTGAGGCAAATTAAGATTACCTGTTGCACCGACAATCACTGTAGCAACAATATACTCGCCATCATCATCTTTAAGCTGTATTTCTCCTGGGCTTGATTCTTCACCAAAAGCTTCTTTCAAAGCTTTTTCGGCAGCTTGTCGTTCGCCACTGTTGATGACACTATCAACGTTGGAGAGAGTTTCATCGGTAAACTTGCTACGCTCGGTTAAAGAGAACTGATTAAATTTAGCTTCGGCTGAATCGATATCTGTTCTCAGAGAATTGGTTGAGCCATATACCCAGTATTCGGGGTGTCGCAACAAAGCCAAAGTTGCTTCTTGAACAACAGTAGCTCTACCCACCGCCGTGCTCGTATCCGCAGTTAAAGCCAAACGATTTAATTCAGGCTGCAATTCCCGCGCACTAGCCAACAATCCTACCTTTACTTCTGCAACAGAAACTTTCGAGCTAGCAGCACCGTAAACGCTTTCTTCGCCTACTCCTGCACTACGAAAACTACGAATTAAGAAATTGGCAATCGCAATAAAGATAATGATCGAAAATAAGCCGCCGCCACCGTAGCCCACAAAAGGAAGCAAGAAAGGAAAGCCAAAACCACCTCCAAAGCCACCACCGTAGCCGTAGCCAGGAGATACATAACCGCCACCGCGAGGCGCAGATCTAGGGGTTGAATAGCTGCGAGAAGGGGCGCGGAATGAACCACCACCAATCCTTCCGCCAGTACGAGCAGCCATTGCTGTACTCGCATTACCCAACACCAACACGGCAACTAAACCTAATGCCAGTATTGACTTCATCCAAAACTTTTTATTAAAAACCATTTTCATATTCCTATTAACTTATTACTTATTACTTATTACTTATTACTTATTACTTATTACTTATCCTCCTCCCACTATGGTTACAATTTCGAGACGATCGCCTGACTGCATATTCGTGTTGTTCCAATACTGACGATGTAAAATTTCTCCGTTGTATTCTACTGCGATCAAACGAGGGTTAAGCTGTAGCTGCGTTAATAACTCTGGTAAAGGAGTAGCAGCTTCACAAGCTTGAGTTTCTCCATTGACCTGTATATTTATTTTATTAGTTGCATTAAACATAAATCTAGCTTCCAACTATCGTAATTACCGTCTAACTAATTGGGATAGGAATTGGCGGGTAACTTGGGTAGGTTGCTCTGCCTGCATGATAGCGCGTACCACCGATACTCTCTGTGCCCCTGTGGATAGAATTCCATTGAGATTATTAAGGTCAATGCCACCGATCGCAAACCAAGGCACTGGGCATTTTGCTTTGACATAATCGACATACTCTTGAGTTAAAGCAGCCTTTCCTGGCTTAGTGGGAGTCTCATAAAAAGGTCCAACGCCGACATAATCAGCTTTTTCCGCGATCGCCTTATGTAACTCTTGCTTGTTGGTAGTCGATCTCCCAACTAGCTTTTGTGAGCCTAGAACTTCTCTTGCAAAAGCCACTGGTGCATCATTTTGCCCTAAATGTACCCCATCTGCATCTACCGCCAGTGCAATATCAACGCGATCGTTGACGATAAATAGAGCATTGTAATTGTGGCACAGCTGACATAGTTTGTGCGCCATTTCCAGGCGATCGCTATCCTTACCAGTTTTATCGCGATACTGTACTAAATTTAAACCACCCTTTAATGCAGCCTCAACTATCTTTAGTATTTCAGGCTCGGGAGAAGTTACTAAATACAAAGGTGCATTGTATAGCTGCTGTATGCGGTAATTATTAAACAGAGTGCTTTCGATTGTATACACACGATAGCGTAACTGTTTACAAACGGATGCCATTTCTGAATTGTAAAGCTTGCTATATTCTTCTAATACTCTTAAAGCTTCTTGCGATCGACATAAATTAGCCTGAAGCAGTTGTTCAATACTCTCTCGCATTTCTTCTTGAGGATGGGATAAATCTGTCCCCACATCTCCAGGGGTATCCCTCGCTTGGCGCAATTCCCAACTGTGCCATTTTGCCAATTCTTGACGTATTTGTTTGCACTCTTCTGATAGGGGTTGATGGTTTAACCCCAGGCGACACCATTCTTCAATAATCCTTAATCCTTCTCTTGCCCGATCTAGATTTGCATCTAGAATGCGGTAAATAGCCTTATTCATATAGGTTTGAGGTAAAAAGTTTACTATACAGAATCCCTACAAAGAAACAGTTAGTAATAGTAACTCATAACTATCACCACCCTGCCAAAAGCCTATGAAGAATTAACAATTTATCCCAAACTACCTCTGCACCTAGCTTAAGTAATTTTACATAAAATTATTGGTGCTTTTTTTGTTTTTTTAGATTGCCAATTCTATTTTAAGCGATTATGATTGTGCTTGAAAATAACCTAAGTATTTTCTCTTAAATAATTCTACGGAGCTATTAATTGATGATGATTATTATTGATTTTGTTGAAACTTCAATCAAAACCCTGTAGAACCTATCCGATCCTTGAAAACATATGAATTTGAATATGACAAAGCTTACAAGTTATTTTATTTTTCATTTTTTAAATCCACCTAGATACTTTTTTAAAAAGCAAATTGAAATACATTGTGACAGTATAAAAATTGTCATAATATATTTAAGCAATAAATTTAAAATTTACAATCTAAGTAAGTCTTGGTTTTAGCTGTGATTGTTTCCTAATCTGCTTTTTTGCTTACCGCTGTGATTTTGCGATCGCTATGATTACTAAATAAAAATAGTTTCAAAGTTGCAGAGTACAAAGTCTATAAGAAACCATGTCAATAATAGATAATTTTAGGGTTAAATACTCTAATTTATTATTTACTACAAATAATTACTTACATCAAACATATTTTGCTATTTTGAAATTTGGAATATATATTTTGTTTTTATCCATTTGTTTCTACCTCTTCGCTGTACAATAACATTAATCAATGTCATTTCAAAAAGTATTAACAATTGCAAAAGTACCAAATTACAAATAGGTTAGCTGCATAACCCTATAGCCAATTTAAAATATTTGTAAGTATTATTTTATACCAACATTATTTCAATAGTACTCTCTAAAAACCAAAACGCAACCATAATCTTATTGCAACCATAAAAATATTGAATTTTTAATATTTTCTGTGGCGTGCCATGCCAAATTCTCTTCTAAGACAATATTTACAAACTATGAAAATTGCTGTGATTGGCGTTAAAGGAATTCCCAGCGATCGAGGAGATATCGAACGCTACTGTCAAGAATTTTATCCTCGAATTGCGGGACGAGGACATCAGGTAGATTTATTTGTTACCCCTGCACTCAACCAACACCCTTGGTTTTCTGTTGGTTACTACCATAATGTGAGAGTAATTGCTCTAGCACCCCTTCCTCCCAAGCAAACTGGCTTTATGCTCAGTTCAGCTTTTAGCACCGTTTGGGCAAGTTTGGGAGGTTATGATGTAATTCATATTCAAGGTGTTAAAGCAGCCTGGTTTTCTTGGTTTCCTCACCTATTTTCCAACTCAAAAATTATAGTCACTAGCCATCAGCTAGATATATATTGTCACCATACTAAGTGGGACAAGGTATTTTGTTGGCTGTCATCTTTGATGGAAAAAACAGCTATTAGAAGTGCTGATGAAGTTGTGGTGATCTCAAAAGCACTGGGAGAATATTTTCACAATAAGTATAAGATTACTCCTCGTTATATACCTAACGCACCAGGAATTTGTGAGCAAAAAGATTCTGAGTTTACCTATGGAGCATCTTTGGGCTTGACACCCAAAAAGTATTTTCTTTATCTAGGTAAATTAACCTCTGAAAATAGACCAGATATTTTAATTAGGGCTTTTCAAAAATTACAGCCTCAAGGATGGAAGCTAATTATAGCTGGAGGAGTTGATAATTCTATGAAATATGCAATTGAACTCCTCCGCTTGGCAAAAGAGAATCAAAATATTATTTTTAATAATGAAATTAAAGGGCAACATTTAGCCGAAATTATCAATGGTGCGGGGTTATTGGTTATGCCGACTGACGGATCGGATTTAGGATTACCTCTAACTGTATTGGAAGCCATGAAGAAAAAAATTCCTGTTTTAGCCAGTGATAATCGGGTTTATCGAAGGTTAATTGGAGAAGATCGCGGCTTATTGTTTGAGTCAGGCAATCTAGAGGATTTATTGAAAAAAATGCAATATGCTTTGTCTGAGCCATCTATATTGGCAACTATGGCTCAAAAAGCACAGACTTACGTCACTATCAATCACAACTGGGATCGAGTTACCTACGGAAATTTGTCTCTATATCTCAAAATTACCGAAAAAATAGACTCTTCTGCGATGCAACACAACCTTTAAAGAGCAAGGGAGTAAGGAACATATATGGTATTACGGCGTTGCATCTTTATGGGATGGTAAAGGCTGACTCTTGAGACGAAGAGACTGGGAGTCCTAAAGGATACCGCTTCCCTAAAGGACTCGCTACGCATCGCGCATAACGGGGAGACTGGGAGACGGGGCCATGGGGAGCCTTGAAGGATACACCTTCGGATAACGGGGGGAATCATTCATCTTCTTCGTTCACAATCATACATGCGGGGCAGGGCTAACGCCCAGATCGTCGTTGCGACGACTATGAAAGCTCTGCTTTCTGCGCCCTTTGTCCCTAAAGGGATACCGCAAGCATATGCAGCTATGCAACGCTTGATATTACATATTTATTTTAGGACATTACTCATTACTCAACTCATATATAGTTTTCCATTTTGCTCAGATAAACCAAGAAAACTTTACATACTAAATTTTATGCCTCTTAAATCATCTACTGTTTCAGTAATTATTTTAGCCAGTAGTAAAAATCAATATTTACTAGAGACTATCGCTAGCGTGCAACAGCAGACTTTTGCCGACTTTGAAGTTCTAGTTTGTCATAGTGGATGTTCTTCTTATTTGCCTGAATGGTTTGAAAATCAAAAAGATCGTCGTTTGAGGCTATTGCTAGAAGAGCATTTGGATCTTATTCAAACTTTGAACTTGGGAATCCAAGAAGTCAAAGGAGAGTATGTTGCTTTTTTGAAGGGTGATGATTTGTGGCATCCTGACAAACTACAAAAACAGGTATTTCATTTAGAGTATCGTTCTGCTGCTAGCCTAGTACATTCTTGGTTAACCGTCATAGACGAAAACAATAAACCCCTGGGCAAAATTCTCAAGTATCAGCTTCATGGACGAGTTGAGTCAGAAATTTTAGAACGAAATCAAATTGGTTTTTCATCGGCAATTGTCCGCCGATATTGTCTTCATACGGTGGGATTATTTAACCCTAGCCTTAAGACAAATTTTGATTGGGATATGTGGATTCGTCTTAGTCGTTGCTATCAGTTTATGACGATCGCTGAACCGTTGGTGTATCAACGTCAGTTAGAAAGTGGGGTTAAAGATAACTGGCTAAATACAGAAAAAGATTTTCAGGCGACGATTGAAAAAGCCTATCAGGATGTTCCTGATCGATTACTTCCCCTTAAATCTCGTAGCTATGGGTATGCCAGTCTTAGTCTAGCTTGGCAAGTTCTTCAGAACAAAAGCCCAGATACAGCGATCGCTTATCATTATTGTCGTCAAGCTTTAGAGCATTTTCCTCGTATTAGTTTCTCCCCAGAATTTGTTCGGCTAATTGTAGCAACTGCAACTTTGCACTATTTAAAAAGCGATCGCTATCTTTATCTCCTCTCATCTATTCAGATGGTTCGCAATTGGTTACAGATAGCTATTGATAAATTTAAAATGTCGGCTCACTTTATTTTGAATTGGATGTTAGAGGAAAAAGTCAGAAACGAGAAGCAAGAAACAAGAAATGAGGGCTAGCTAATCTAGTACCACAACCTTGACACACATTAAATAAAAAGGAGCAAGACATTGTATAAAGTTGTTTTAATACATCCTAGTGCGGGTATTAATTGGAAAGGAAATTCAGAAAATTTGGCGATCGAACTTGCTCGCCATCTGGATAATCATCTTGAAGTCGAATTACTTAGTGGTGCTGAGTGCGGATCTTTTAGTCGTTCGATCAAATCTGTTAGCCGTAGTGATGTAATTAACTGGAAGTATTATCCTCTGCTAAATCGCATTTTAAATAGATGGTTTGGGAATCCTGAAGTTGCGATCGAACATTTGAGCAGTTTTTTACCCTGCATTAATTATTTACTTACACATCCAGCCGACTTAATTTTTCCCCA
>CAKZYI010000726.1 GCA_937884735.1 uncultured Pleurocapsa sp. | reverse complement strand
AGAGTTAACAAATTTTAATGATGTTAAATCAAGAGTAAAAAGTTAATAATGGATAGATTAGAAAATAGTCTCTCAGTAGATCAAGAATTAAGTCTTCGCATTTTTGGCGATCGCGTCAAACAGTTAAATCAAGAAGAGGCACTAGAATTATTGGTTCAAATGCACAAGCAAATGCTTTATAAAGACAATATTTATAAAGAGCTAATTCTTAATCAAGAAAAAGACATTGTAGATATGCTCTTTGGTGCTACAAAATAGAAATTAAGATAAAGCCCTTTGTTTATAGTACAGCTTTAGAGGGATGTGTTCTTTGGTCTGTTTGCTAGATACTTAAGGTCGAGCAAAGTATAGAAAACTATAAAATGAAAGGGTTAAAGGGGAAAAACGTTCTGGTTACGGGAGCAACTTCGGGCATCGGACAGGCAATCGCCGTCTATTTTGCGAAAGAAGGTGCCATTGTAGCTCTTAACTATCGTAACGATCCAAGTAAACTTCAGGCAACGAAGGACTTAATTTCTCAGACATGCGCTCAGATAGAAGGTTGTACTGGACAATTGTTACCAGTTGAAGCAGACGTATCCGAAGAAGCAGACGTGATTCGGATGTGTGCAGAAGTAATTGACAAGCTTGGTAGCTTGGATATTTTGATTAACAACGCAGGAATACAAAATAATTCCCCTTCTCACTTATTGAAAACAGCTGATTTTGATAAGGTAATTCAGGTCAACCTCAGAGGTGCTTATCTTTGTGCCAGAGAAACAATCAAGCATCTTATGGCAACGGGTAAAAGCGGTAGTATTATTAATGTTTCTAGCGTACATGAAATAATACCCAGACCTACCTATGTTAGCTACTCCATGAGTAAAGGTGCAATGGAAAATATGACAAAGACTCTGGCTTTGGAATACGCGCCTCACAATATTCGGGTAAATGCGATCGCGCCTGGTGCTACAGCTACACCCATCAATAGCTGGACAGAAGATCCTCAAAAGAAAGAAGAAGTAGAAAGTCACATTCCTATGGGAAGAGTGGGAACTTCAGAAGAGATGGCTGCAATAACAGCATTTTTGGCTTCTGATGATGCTGCATACATCACTGGACAAACTCTATTTATAGACGGAGGCTTGACTCTTTATCCCGATTTTCTTAAACCTTGGTCGGCTGGAGAATAAAAGTATCGTTCACCACAGATAGAAAACTCATAAAAAGTAAAACTGCAAAGTAAAATCAAACATGGCTATTAATTCAAACAACACAGTTAGAGATTATCTCAAAGAAATTGGTCGTACTCCTCTGCTAAAATCAGAAGAAGAAGTTCAGCTTGCCAATCAAATTCAAGAAATGTTACCGCTTCTGGAGAAGGAGGAACTTTCTCCCGAAGAGAAAAGGATTGTTCATCTCGGACAGAAAGCCAAACAAAAAATGGTGAAAGCTAATCTTCGATTGGTAGTATCTATTGCCAAAAAGTATCAGAATCGTGGCTTATCAATGCTCGATTTGATTCAAGAAGGTAGCATTGGTTTAATGAGAGCATCGGAAAAATTTGATGCTAGTAAGGGTTATAAATTTTCTACTTACAGCTACTGGTGGATTAGACAAGCAATGACTAGAGCGATCGCTAATCACGCTCGTACAATCCGTCTACCCATTCATATTACCCAAGACTTAAACAAAGTTAAGAAAGCGCCTCGCCAACTGTCTCAAAGATTAGGTCGCAGACCAAGCGATCGCGAAATTGCTCAAGAATTAGATATGGATCTAAAGAAATTAAGAGCATTAGCCCAGTCAGCTAGAATAACTCGACCCAAAAGCCTCAATGCCACTATTGATGAAAATCAAACTGAATTAGGGCAAATTTTAGCAGATGATTCGGCATCTCCTTCTGATTTTGTTGCTAGCCAAGAAATTCGCTCTCAGATCCAAAGTTTGCTTCATACCTTATCTCCAAAGCAACGAGACGTAATTACTCTACGCTATGGCTTAAAAGATGGCAAGACTATGACCTATGAGCAAATCGGTGACGTTTGTGGTATCAGTCGCGAAAGAGTTAGACAAATTAAAAATAAAGCAATGAAGCTACTCAAAAAAAGAGCGATTGGTCTTTCTACTTTGGCAGGATAATTCAGTAGTAATGAGTTTATTCACATTAATATTGGATTGTTCCGATTTACCGTATACATTGTCTAAGTAGACCAATCCAAAACAACAAAATGTACTCTTGACGTAAAATGTTGAGAGTACATTTTTAGATTTTTAGATACAAATATTTAGTATTTAATATTTAATTAATTACAATATTTGAGACGATCGCATTGTGCAAATCATCTAAGGCAAAAGGTTTACTTAGATAGCCATTGAAGCCAGTGGCAAAAATTAGATTTTTCTCTTCCCTTCCAACTAAACCTGTCACTGCAATAAGGGGAATATTTTGCGTATAAATATTATTTTTTAACAAACTAGCTGTTTGAAATCCATCTATGTTTGGCATTACTATATCTAGTAAAATTATATCGGGCTGCTTTACCCTAGCCATTTTTATCGCATCGAGAGCATTAATTGCGAATATGTATTCCCATCCAAACATAGAGATCGCATATTGCAGCAATAACTGGTTATCTTCATCATCTTCAACCACTAAAATTAAATGGTTTGGGATAGATACAATATCCTTCGTCTTAAAGTCTTGCTTCGTGTCCATTCTCGTTACCTAAATAATTTGGAACGGATGATGCTTTGCTTTAGTGGAATATCTTAATCAAAAGCTGATTTCACTCAAGAGAAAATGGATCATATTCATTTCACATAAATTATTGAGTATCTTTGTTCAAAAACATGAATCTGAAGAAAGAATCTCTTTAGAAGTGAAACGTTCATAATATTCTAATTATTCATAACAACGTCAAAGTATCGATCTTTAATACATAAATATTGGTTTTTGTTTACAAAACTACAAAGATTAAAGTTTGTAATTCTTGCAATTTTTGTAGTTTTGCCAGACTGACATCCCTTAATTTATTCTCTTTTAGGCTACATTGCTATTTTGTTCAAAAATTTCGTCAATTAACCACCCAGTAGTAGCTTTGAAATTGTGTATGGGAGTAGGTAACAAAGTTAGATAGGTAGTCTCACGAATAGTATGACCCAATTTGCCTTTGATTTGATAGCGATCAAACAAATTGGCGACGCTTTCACCTAAACCCAACTTAAGCAGTGTTCCTCGTAAACTAACATCGGCTTCAGATAGTTTTTTCCCCCCAGCCAATGCTATCAAATTATCGGCGATCGCTTTTCCTTCTTGATAAGCCACCTGTGCGGTTTGAGGCAAATCTTCCTGATTATTCAAAGCACAGTCACCACCTGCAAATACTTCAGAATATTCTGGTAGCTGCATAGTCGGTTTGACTAATAAATATCCCCGCTTAGTTTTATATTCTTCTGACACGTCCAGATTAGCAATTAAAGGGTTTGCGGTTACTCCTGCTGTCCAAGCTATGGTTGCTGCGCTGATGTGTTGGATTTGCTCGTTTTGATTGTATTCTAGGCTATTTTTACACACTTGAGTCACAGAAGCCCCAAACAAAAATTCTACGGGAATTGTGCGATTATTTAATGCCTTAATTGCCGTATCTTGAATACTATTAGAGCCATTTTTGCTTTGGTTGCTACTTTTGAGAATTTCTGAACTTCGATTGATTAGAATAATTCTAATTTCTTCTATATTGCCACCCAAATCTTTATACCAAATGGGCAACAAATCTGCTAAAGTTGCAGCTAGCTCTACACCCGATGCACCTGCGCCAACTATAGCTACGGTAAGCAGTTGATGACGTTTTACTTTATCTTCAGTTTGACTTGCCAGTTGCAAACATTCTCGTAGATGTCTTCTTAATTTAACTGCTTGTTCTCCTGTCCGAAACAAAAACGTATGTTCTTTTGCTCCTTCAACACCAAAATAGCTACCCACGCTACCCAAAGCTAGAACTAAATTCTCGTATGTATAGTTTAAATTAGAAGCGAGTTTAACATACCGTTTTGATAAGTCTATCGAATCAACTGAATCTTGGATAAATTTAACTCCACTACCCTCTAATAAGTCTAAGTATCTGGGATATACTTGTTCGTCGCTCATTTCTCCACTTAAATATTCATACATCATAGGGTTAAAGCTAAATCTGTCGTTGCGATCGATTAACGTTATGGAATTAGAATAGTTTTTATGGCTTAGATGTAATGCTGTAAACAACCCAGTGAAACCGCCACCCAAGACAAGAGTTGATTTTGCCGTTTGACTCATGTTGATTAATGCTCTGTTATGCTTAATAATTATTTTATATTTTGCAACAAAACTTAATCAAATTCATCTATCAAAAGCCAGGGTTGTAGCTAGCTTACTGACCTCGTAAAATAGTTTTGGGCGATCGCTTATTCTAAGCATCTGCTCGTTGTTTCAATATATAAAAATTTTAAAATAACACCTAAAACAACAAAGTATTACTCAGTTAAAACCAAGTAATACTTCTATCTACAGAGAGATGTTATATATTGTTTTATAAATTGTCAATCCAATACTAACGAATGTTTATAAGGGCGCAAAGACTCTAGCTGACTGGATAAAAGCAGTTATACTGTCATAATGTCTTTTTCTTTTATCGCGAGAAGCTCTTCAACTTTTTTATTAAAGCTATCAGTAATGCTTTGAATTTCGTCCTGCAAATCTCTAGATTCATCTTCAGAGATGTCGCTGTTTTTTTCTTCTTTACGCACATCTTCGATCGCATCGCGACGAATGTTGCGAATTCCGACTTTACCCTCTTCAGCCAGCTTGCCCGCAGTTTTAACTAATTCTTTGCGACGCTCTTTAGTTAAAGGAGGAATATTTAGCCTAATAATATCACCATCATTGTTGGGGGTAAGACCAATATCTGACATAGAAATAGCTTTCTCAATTTGACCCATACTGCCTTTATCATAAGGCTGGATCATGATTGTCGTAGCATCAGGGGTACTTAGGTTGGCTAAAGACTTTAAAGGCGTTTCTGCGCCATAATAATCGACCATAACACGGTCTAGCAAAGATGTGCTAGCCCTACCAGTGCGAATAGTGTTAAAAGACCTTTGAGTCGCATCAATCGACTTTTGCATACGTACTTTTACTTCAGATAACTTCACAATTTCCTCCTACAATAGTGCCAACAGTTTCACCTTTAGTAGCACGCATAATATTACCGTTAACGGAAAGATCGAATACTAATATAGGAATATCATTTTCTTTGCACAAAGCGATCGCAGTACTGTCCATTACCCGTAATTCGTTAGCTAAAACATGACTGTAGGTCAAACTCTGATAACGGCGAGCATTACTGTTTTCTTTAGGATCGCAATCATATATGCCGTCGACTTTAGTCGCTTTGAAAATAATTTCCGCGTCAATTTCAGCGGCTCTCAAAGCAGCGGTAGTATCAGTCGTAAAAAACGGGTTCCCTGAGCCTGCACCAAAGATTACGACTCGACCTTTTTCTAGATGACGAATAGCACGACGGCGAATATAAGGTTCGGCAACTTCCTGCATCGATATTGCTGTTTGTAAGCGGTTGGCAATACCAATTCTTTCTAAGGCATCTTGCAGAGTCATGGCATTCATTACCGTTGCAATCATGCCAATGTAATCAGCGGTAGCTCGATCCATTCCCGCAGCAGAAGCCTTCATTCCGCGAAAAATGTTTCCTCCACCAACTACAATTGCAGTTTGCACCCCACTATTGACTACTTCTGCTATTTCCCAAGCGATATCGGCGACT
>CAKZYI010000725.1 GCA_937884735.1 uncultured Pleurocapsa sp. | reverse complement strand
AATTCAACAGCTTGAAAATCCTTCTCTCAAAATGATTCTTGCGTAAGTCCTAACACTATCGCTACCCTACTAGAGAACGATACAAAGCGAGATTTTCGCCAGATTCATTTAGTCGATCGCCTGGGAAGAAGAGCAGACGATCCTATTGCTCAACTACGCTATATTTACGAAGAGTCTCGCAAAGATTATTATCAATCTTTTCGTAAATCCATGCCGACCAAAGCTTTGCCCAGTAATGTCAAGAACTTTCCTCTCAATCCAGTTTTGAAAACCGTTAAAAGTGCTTAAAATCTCTAAGATTATTTGAAAGTTTCCAGATTTTATTTATAATCACTTGATAATCGATCTGCGAATATCATTTATCACTGATAAAACAGAGCAGAGCAAAACTAAAATTTAAGTTGACATTGTACGGCTATACCAAGTCTTCTCGCTGATGTAGTTGCGATAATCTAAAGCCAAATACACCAACAGCAAACATCGCGATCGCACACACAAC
The DNA here is from genome assembly GCA_937884735.1 of uncultured Pleurocapsa sp. GTDB lineage: Bacteria > Cyanobacteriota > Cyanobacteriia > Cyanobacteriales > Xenococcaceae > Waterburya. The sequence goes on along the minus strand of CAKZYI010000725.1, from coordinate 3,398 downwards.
ATACAGTAATGCCATACCCGCACCCGCATCATTACCAAAAATAGGAGAAAACAGAGAACTTAGAATAGTCGATGACAGCATTGCTGGTTCTAAAATGCGATCGCACAATGGTCCTGCGATTAAAGTCGCGATCGCGCTAACTAATTTAACAACTAACTCATCGGCAGCAAATACTCGTCCCTGAAGTTCTGGGGGAGTAGCTTCCATCCATAATGCCTTTTGCGAACTACCGAGTAAGGGAAAGTTAAGTGAAGAGCAAAATTGTGCAGGTAGCCAAACAGTGAGACTTTGACCCAAACCAAATATAGTTTTAGCCACACCAGCCCCCATAAACCCAAGCAACATCCCATTAACACGGCGTTTTGTTCCACCCCAAGCACTCAACATCACTGCACCAGTAACACCACCAATTCCAGCAGCAGAAGAGATTGCCCCTAAAACCTGAGAATTGTTATCCGAACGGGCAAGTATCATGGGTTCAAAGATTGCCCCTCCCAAATCGTGAGCAAACCAAAACAAAGCCGTAATAATTAAAAGAGTACGCAAACTATCCCGTCGCCAGATATAACGAATCCCAAAAGTAATTTCACTCCAGAAAACACTCAACTTGTTTCTCCCAGTCGCCCTATCTCCCGAGGCTCTTCGCGCCTCCGCCAATGCCGAAGGCATTGTCGAAGCACTCCAGTGCTTCCCAGTCTCCCGAACGGGTTGAGGAATCCTTATCCAAACTAAAGTAGCGATCGCAATACCAAAAGTCGCTAAATCAATCGGCAAAATTCCACCCAAACCAATAATCGGATAAAGTACACCAGCGATCGCAGGGGCAATGATATTCGAGCCATAATGAACCACGGAATTCATGCTATTAGCGCGGGTATAGTTTTGGGGAGAGACGAGTAGAGTAATAGAAGTTGAATAAGCTAGTTGCTGAATTTGACCAAAACCCCCATTAACTGATGCAGCTAAATACAAATGCCAGATAGCCAGGTTTCCCGATAGATGGAGAATTAGAATTGCCAGAGTCGAGCTAGCAGCGATCGCATCTCCTAAAATCATCAAATGTTTACGGTTGGCGTGATCGACGATAATGCCAGCGAAAATTGAAATAAAAATACGCGGTAATAGCGAGAAAAAGCCGACTAAAGCCAAAGCCGTAGCAGAACCCGTCAATTCCCAAGCCCAGAGAGTTAAGGCAAACTCGCTCATGTAGCTGCCGATGGTAGAAACTAGTTGACCAAACCAGATAAGGATAAATTTACGCACTGTTCTTTGCTCTTTCTGCTTTTTTTACGCTGTCGAGCAATAAATCTGGTAAAGCTTTGAGAATAAGTTTGTCGGTTAAAGGTCCGCGAGTATGACTTATCCAAAGATAAGAGTCTACAAAAAATACTCGTCCTTGCTGAAAAACTGGCATGGAGTTTAGTAAAGGATTTTTTGCCCATTTTTTTTGTGTGGTATCTTCAGAATTGTAAAAACGATCGCTGCTGTAAGATAAAACTATAATCAAATCGGTTTTGACTCTAGGTAAGATTTCCCAGGAAATTTCGGAATTACCTTGAATATCTGGTGGCTGAATGATTTTAAATCCAATTTTTTGTAATAATCTGGCTGCGGTACTTTCATGTACTGAGTAAACATTAGTAGTCAGGTCAGAACTAATTAGAAATATACGAGGGTAGGCTTCTAATACTGGTTGTAGTTCAGTTTGAGCTTGAGCAATTTGCTGGTCGAATTCCATCAATAACTCTTGCGCTTGTGCTTCTCGACCCAATGCTCTGGCAATTCCTTCGATATCTTGCTGCCAGGATCGCAATTGATTTGGTTGATAGTTGTCACGGAACAATAAAGTAGGAGCAATTTGAGTCAGCAAGGAATATTTATCCTCCTGCCAATATTCTCCCAAGATTAAATCAGGTTGAAGCAGGGTAAGCCGTTCGAGGGAAGGCGATAGCTCATGACCTAATGCTACAGGCTGTGTTTTTACCCATTTACCCAAATAGGGAATTTGTTCGGTAGGATTATCATAAGTTTTAAGTTTTAAATCCTTGATTTCAGCATATGCAGAAGGTTGCACCCCTAGTGCTAAGATACTGTCTAAAATATGAGGGCTGAGGGCTGCTACTTTTTGCGGTTGACCGCATACTTTTGTTTCTCCCATTTCATGGCTCACTAGACGACAAGATTCTGAACTAGCAGATGTAGCAGGATCGCTTTTTAAAGAATTAGGAGAGCGACCGCAAGCAACAATCAACAATACAGTACAGATTCCTATTGTTAGTAAACGATATAGTTTAGACATGAGTGGAGAAAAAAGATAGACCAAGAGGCTGAAAGGTTATACAAGGTCAGACTTGACAGAGGAATTAAAACTCATAAGAAAGAGAGCCAATAACGGTAAAGGGATCGCTGGGAAAAAGACGGTTTCGATTTTGGGCAGAGACAAAATAATCTTCGTCAAACAGATTTCTAAAGTTAACGGCTGCCCGAAACTTATTTCGTTCGTAAAAGATTGCTGCATCTGTGCGAGTATAGCCAGCTAACTCAAAAGAATTGTCAATGTCTCCTGGTCTGTCTCCGACGATAAATAAACCCAAACCAAAACCCAAACCTGATAGTGAACCTTTTCCAATTTTGTAGGTTGTCCAGAAGTTGAAGGAATTATCAGGAACGTTGGTTAGCTGATTGCCTACTGGCAGATCGTTATCTTCGGTAATCGTCGCATCAGTATAGGCGTAGCCAGCAATGATATTCCAGCCTGATAAGATTTCACCGCTAACATCAAGCTCAATCCCTTGGCTGCTTTGTTCTCCCGTTTGAATCGTAAACTCTGGATTTTCTGGATCGCTAGTTGAGACGTTTGTACGAGTTAGATCGTATAAAGCTAAAGTAGCAGATAGGCGAGCGCTAATGTCTCCTTTAACACCTATTTCATACTGCGTACCTCTTTCTGGTTCGGCTAAAGCACGGCTTAAAGCATTGGCGGTTTGTTGAAAAGAACGGGCATAGCTAGCATAGAGAGAAATTGGTTCGATAGGCTGATAGACAATGCCAACGCGGGGGCTAAAAGCTTCCTCTTGACCAAAATCATCTATTCCTTCAACAGCTTCTTCAAAATCCTGACTAGCGATATCGAAACGTCCGCCTAGCAAAACAATAAAGTTATCGGTAAAATCAATCTGATCTTGAACATACAAACCAAGAGATTGGGTTCTATTTTCAATATCATTCTCAAAGATGAGTTCATCTGTCGGAGTGCTACCGTAAACGGGGTCGAAAATATCTATCGGGGCAATTCCTAAAAGTTCAGCTGCATTGTTGACATCTTGGCGATATAGATTAAATCCTGCTACTAACTTATGCTGAATGCTACCCGTAGCAAATTCTCCGACAATGTTGTT
>CAKZYI010000724.1 GCA_937884735.1 uncultured Pleurocapsa sp. | reverse complement strand
CATACTACTCCTAGTAGCTGGCACTGTCTTAAACCCAAATGCAAGGGGGCAAAGAAACCGTGCAGCAAGGCTTGCCCCACAGTCAGCTAGCACCTACTTGGCAGATGCTTTTGTTGGGTGATGGTTCGCCAACTCATCTTTTGCAGTTGCTTACAGGGGAACAGACTGAGGTAGATGTGATCGATATGTCTTTAGTTGGGCAACGAGATGATGGCGCGCCAGATGAAATAAAAGCGATCGCCGAACCCAGATTAAGAAGACAGGTATGGTTGCGTACTGCATCTGGTCAAAGACTAGCTTATGCTGCGTCTTGGTGGAATGCAGACATGGTTGATGATTATTTACAAAATCGTTCCCAACCTATTTGGCGTAGTCTTTCAACTTTGCACACCGAACTTTATCGAGATGTGCGAGGTATCCATTATGGTCACTGCCCTGCTTTGGAAGCTGAATTTGGCGAAAAAGCACCATTTTGGGGTCGTTATTACCTATTTTGGCACGACGGCCCACCTTTATACTGCCAATCAGAGTACAGCTATATTTTTTGTGCTTACGAACTGAATTTAGAATTAAGAGGATATAAATTATGGGTTTTCTAGGAAAACTATTTGGTAAAAAAGAGGAAGATAAAGCAGCATCAGCAGGTGATGTTTCCGTTGCAGCAGCAGCAAGCGATAATGGTATTGCTCCTGAAAAAGTCGGTTTAGACGGTCAATTTGACGAAAGTGGTTTAGCCAAACGTGTAGCCAAAGCATTAGATGACGCGAACATATCCGATAGCGTTGGTTTATGGGTAGCCCAAACTGGCAGCACTGTAGTTTTGAAATACAATCCTGACGCAGAGAGCGTTTTATCCCAGGCTGAACAAGTTGCCATAGGAGTTGATGGTGCAACAGACGTTCAAACCGTACCAAACAGTTAATTAATAATGCCTAATGTGGGCTGGTTTCGTCATTTACTAGGTTCACATTGGATTTTGAGTATAGATAACTGGCAATTATTTTTATAAACAGCAGGGACTAAGATATATTATTATCTAGTCCTTTTTTAAAGTTTTTAAGGTAAGTCGACACTATATTCTGTTTAAAAAGGAATTTAACTTTAGTTATTTATTGCAGCTTCGAAGATGGTGAAAAGTCAACCCAGGCAGATAAATTCAGATGTTGAACTAAGCCATCATTCTTCTTATCAGAAGTTACTCAATCGTATTTCAGAATTTGCCTGGTTAATGGATATTGAAGGGCAAATTTATTTGAGCAATCGCTCTTGGCAAGAATTTACAGGAAAAACTCCATCTTCATCTCAACCATATTTTTTCTGGGATTTGATTCAACCAAAAGATAAAGGATTACTGAAAAACGCTGGACAGATTTCGCTTCTAAAAAATCATGTTTTTGAATATAAATTAAGACTAAAAAATTACCAGGGCAAATATACTTTATTAACTTTACAAATAGAAGCATTAAATATAGAACAAGAGGAAGAGTTACCTCTGCTTCTTTGCACTGCAACTTCTACAACCAATATCTTCGATCGCTCGTTAATAGAGATTGAAGAAGATTTAGAATCTAACATTGCTGAATATAAGCGTAAAGAGCTTATTTTATTTAGTAAAGCAGAATTTGTGCGTCGTATTTTGGAAAGCAGTCAAGACTGTATCAAGGTTTTGGATCTTCAAGGTAATTTGCTATACATGAACGATGGCGGACAAGATTTAATGGAGATAGATAATTTTGACCGACAAATACGAAATACACCTTGGTTAAACTTTTGGCATGGTTGCGCTCGCAAGGCAGCAGAAAAAGCATTTGCTGTAGCCTGTACTGGAGGAGTGGGAAAGTTTGATGGTTATTGCGCTACAGCAAAAGGAACGCCAAAATGGTGGGAAGTAGTAATTACTCCCATGTTTGACGAGAAAAAAAACCTACAGGAAATATTATCTGTTTCTCGCGATATTACCAGTCGCAAGATTGCAGAAGAAAAGTTGAAAGAGCGTAATCAGGAATTAAACAGCTTTACCCATGTTGTAAGTCACGATCTTAAAGCACCATTACGAGGTATTTCTAATTTATCAGAAATGATTGTAGAAGACCTTCAATCATACATTCCTGTAGAAAATAAACATCAGCTAAATCTTTTGCAGCAGAGGGTATTGAGAATGAATGCTCTAATTAATGGCTTGTTGGAGTATTCGCGGGTGGGGAAACAAGAAATTCTTTTAGAATCGGTGAATTTGGAAGAATTGCTAGATGAGGTAATTGATTCTCTCGATCCGCCAAAAAGTTTTAAAATCCACTATTCTAAACCATTACCGACTTTGGTAACGAAAAAGCTGTTGCTAAATCAAATTTTGGCTAATTTAATTAGTAATTCCATCAAGCATCATCATTTAAACAACGGACAGATAGATTTAATAGTGGAAGATATGGGACAATACTATCAATTTGCGATCGCTGATGATGGCCCAGGAATTCCCAAACAACATCGTGATCGCATTTTTGAAATTTTTCAAACTCTAGAGAATAAAACTTCCACTACCAACACGGGTATTGGTTTGGCGTTAATTAAAAAGATAGTGGATGGTGAAGGGGGCAAATTTTGGCTCGATTCGGAAACAGAAAAAGGATCTAAATTTTGCTTTACCTGGAAAAAGGAATAACTTGTGTAACCTATAACCTATAACCTATAACCTATAGCTAATGAGTGTTCTAAAGCTTTATGATGAATGCTCTAAAGGATACCGCCTCGCGTAATAAATGTTCAATGATTACTGTAAAAGTATCTTGCTGGAAAAAGATGTATTGTTAATGCGTCTGCTTACTCTATCGGGAATGGCGTAGTTATTTGTAACATGAGCCTTACCGACAAGGATTACTATTTTTGCTTGGGGGTTATTTAGATAGTGTAATGCGATCGCTTCTGCCATTGTTTCGTCCCACAATACCTGTGCTGCAAAGAAGTTATCTACATCAGTGCTATTGCCCTGTCCATCTTCGACGTGCTGTAAATAAATTTCTTCGATAGCTTGACGGTATTCTTCATTATCTAGCTTTATTTCTTCAAAAGGAGGGATATAGCGAAAGTCACTTCCTTCCAGGCTATTAATGCCAGTTTCAGCTACCTTATGGGTAATTTCTTCAGGAGTATTGAGCGCAATTACGGGAATTTCCTCTCTTTGAGCATAACGTAAAATAGGTGCATAAAATTCCCAGTCAAAACCCCAACGAGTATCATATTCAGTTTGTTGTCTCAATTCCTCTTCACTAATTTTCTGGGCTAGATAGCGGTTTAAAATTGGTTGAAAGGGACGCTGAAACATTTCCATCCCAATCGCTAATTGACTATTATTAGTTTCTTGCTGTAACTGCTGGATAATTTCTAATTGCTGTGCGTGATGTTGGGAATTATCATGATTTTCTCCCAAATAAATTACGTTGTTTTGTTTTAGGCGATCGATATCTATCTCTTGAGCTTCATTGCTGCTAATATTCCCAACTTCGGCAAAACTAACTAACTCATGAGGATAGTGAATCAAAAAGAATCCTGCCAAAATAGCACTTAAGAAATAAATTATCGTAGGAAATTTTAAATTCATCTATGTATGTATGGTTGAATGAATAGTATTAGTCAGAAACTCTTTATATATATCTTCTCATGGCTGTTAAAGATACTCCCCTAAATACGCGATCGCTTTCTCTCGATAGTCAAAGCTTAAGTCAAATGTTGGTTGAGGAGGAGAATATTTTAATTATTCAAGATCTTGATGGTGTTTGTATGGGTTTGGTTAAAGATCCTTTAACTAGAGTAATCGATCCCAACTATCTTGCAGCAGCTAAATTATTAGGAGATCATTTTTATGTTCTGACCAATGGGGAACATATTGGTAAACGAGGCGTTAACGGTATTATCGAAAAAACTTTTAGCAATCCTCAAATACCAAAAGAGAAAGGCTTATATCTCCAAGGTTTAGCTGGCGGTGGCGTACAGTGGCAAGATTGTTATGGAAATGTATCTCACCCTGGGGTTAGCGACGCAGAAATGACTTTTTTGGAAGCCGTACCGAATAAAATAGCAGCTTGTTTGAGGGAATTGGGTACACAGCCTAAATATGGTCTAGATGAAGCCAAACTAGAAGAATGTATTAATGCCACGGTTTTAGACAACAAAGTATCCCCTACAGCCAATTTAAATGTATTTCATGAAGTATTTAAAGATAATCCCGAACTATATGCTGACTTGCAACAAGAGATAAAATCTTTAATGGATCGATTATTAGCCGAAGCAGAGGAACAAGGTTTAGGAGATTCTTTCTTTGTTCATTATGCTCCCAATTTAGGTAGAGATAATGACGGACAAGAAATTATGCAGCCATCCCAAGGAAAAAATTCTGGGACTACGGATTTTCAGTTTATGCTGCGGGGAGGTATTAAAGAAGTTGGTGTTTTAGTTATCCTCAATCACTACTATTATCTACAGACAGGTAACTATCCCCTTGGTAAAGAATTTAACGCCCGACAAGCACCCAGAGAACAAGTAGCACTACTCAGACTAGTCTAAGATAATTTAGACCCTGAAATCATTCCTACCATAGTTGGATTCTGGGATACGGTAACTTGTAAAGCCGTAGAAAACAACGGTCAAATTGAATTTAAACGAGGAGGAAGTGATCGCGGTTTCTTAGAATTAATTCAAGCACTGGGTAAAGAATTTAACACTGGTAACGTTATTGTTTACGTAGACAGCAGTGGTGGTGAAGTTAAAAATCGTAAACCTCTCGAGTTAGATCGCTCTAATCCCAACGGTATCAAGGTAATTGAAAGTGTAGGCGACTCTAGAGACGCTGAAGATCCTTTAACCCTTAACATTGCCTTTCCTGGGGGACATGAGGAATATATTGATTTCTATTGCCAAACAGCTAAAACTAGAACTTCTTAAGCAAAGTTTTGCTCTATATTTTTGTCAATGAGCCAGAATACCTAGTCAATAAGAAATAATTGATTTTTGTTAAGTGAAATCGATGTTTAAAGCAAGATGATCGCTCTAACTCTTACTTCTCCTGCTTTATACAAATTGCCAAGAAAGAGTTTTCCAAAACAGCAAACGAACTCCCAATTTAATTGAATTTTATTGTTTATTTGTTCAACAATTTATCACAGTCTCAAATCAACTACAAACTCGTTGTCTATTCTCAATAGTATTCGTAATATATTTTTACTTAATATTTTTTATTGTAGATCCCAAAAGCGATCGCAATTAATCAGCTTACTTGCATTTAAATTCAAACAGATGGTACTAAAAGCATGGTGCGATTTTTGATAACATCTTCAGGGTGCATAATAGGTCTAGTAGTTTTGTCAGGAGGTGTAGCTCTTTCTTTTCTTTTCGGAGGTTGAATTAGATTTACATCAACCAGCTTTTCTGGCGGAAATATTTCACTGAGGACAAATTCATCTACCGAGATTAAATCCCAAATGTCTGCCAAACGACGGAATTTCCGTGCTTTGTCCCCCATCCTCAATATCCCCCGCCAACGGTGCGCTGTACATCCATACAGGCATGATGAGCTAATCTGAGGACTCTTTTTAGACTCAACCGCATCACGGGAGAAATATCTTTTGCTCTACGAATTACCTGTTTTGCTATATCCAAGTCTTTTTTCAGCAGTTCATTTTCTTGTTCGAGTTCATTGTGTCGCTGTCGCATCGATCGATTTTCCGACTCTAAAGAAGCTTTTCTCTGCTTCAGCGCTACTATTTCTTTTTCTAATTCCGATATAGACTTTGTTGAGTCGCTAAAGGGTATTTCTATATCTACTTCGTAATAGTTATTTACCTGGCTGCCTGACACATCTATGCCAATCCTATATTTCTCGTGGAAACTGAATTTTGCTAGTACAGTATTTCAATGCTTACAAGCGATCGCTTTATCAAAAAGCAACTTTTAAGTACAAAAAACAAAATCTATAAACCAAAAGGGTTTAAGTTACTTGTGTCAGGCAGCCAGGCATTGTCCTATTTTGTTAAGATCTCTAGATACACAAGTGAATAGAATTGTTTAACACACATAAAATTATCGCCAAACATAATTAGTTTGGCATCAAGATATTCCATTTCATGCCCAAATATATTTAAATAAAATAAGCCTTAACCTATTATAAATAAGCATTAAATGATGCTTTAGAAAAGTGGTCTTATCTTATGATTATTTGATTAAAATCAAACTAAAATAAATAGCTATGCTAGATACCACTAGTACTAAAGAAAAAAGCGATCGCCAAAATAAACCACTATACAAAGTAAATGATTTTTTATCGCTTTTGGTGCGTATTTGTCTGTCTACGATTTTCCTTTGGTCGGGAATTAATAAAATTATGAGTCCTATTGCTACTCAAGAAAATATGTCCGCCCACGGAATGCCCTTTACATCGCTTTTTTTGGCAGGTGCGATCACTTTGGAGATTTTGGGCGGACTTTCAGTATTGCTGGGAATCAAATCCCAATGGGGTGCAGTTATGCTGGTAGTTTTTCTTATTCCCGCTACTTTAATTTTTCATCATGATTTGAGTACGGAAATAGAGCAAGCAATGTTTTTCAAAAACTTAGGGATGCTGGGGGGACTTTTGATGTTGATTCAGTATGGAGGAGGCAACCTAGCTCTATGGAAAGATTCATAATATCCCATACCCCATAAAGCCTATTAGGATATGAGTTTTAAGAACGATCGATCTGTTCTATAACCTGTTCCAAACTAGTTGCGGGTTCGAGACAAGATAAACCCTGACATACCAAAGCAATACTATCTTCAGGTAAGTCTGTTTCCAACCTAAATACCGTAGTAGGTAAATATTGATAACTCAACTGTTCGATGTTATTTCGATCTGTTTTAACGCTTGTTCCATGTAAAAACCAATCCAATGCAGTAAACAAACTAGGACAAGCTGTAGGTGAGTTTTCCATTACTATGCCAAAAGCTTTTAAACCTTGTTCGGCGCGATCGCGATATTCTAAGTTATCGGTTAATAATGCCAAACGGACTAAATTGGCGATCGCAATTCCGTTAGCAGAAGGTGTAGCATTATCCATATAGCTACGCTCCCGCACGAGTAATTCTTTCCCCGCATCGGTAGAGTTATTGTAGTAGCCTCCCGTTTCAATACTCCACAGTAATTCATCAAACTCTGCTTGGATTCTTATTGCGTGTTCTAACCATTGGCTATTCCAGGGACACGCATTGTGCAAATCTAATAAAGC
>CAKZYI010000723.1 GCA_937884735.1 uncultured Pleurocapsa sp. | reverse complement strand
CATATCTAGCAAATTTTTGCTGTTGTTGAGAATGCGCTGAATTAGGTTCTCTTGTTTAGGAGAAAGAGGATCGGGATATTGACGCAACAACAACTGAGAAAACCCCATAATTGCATTCATAGGAGTGCGTAACTCATGGGACATGGTTGCTAAAAATTCTGACTTTAGCTTATAGGATTTTTGTAATTCGATATTCTGGGCTGAAATACGCTGTTGCTGCTGTTCTAATTCTTTGTTTTTGGATACGAGCAATTCATTACTAGCGCGGAGACGTTGGTTTGCCAGTTCAACTGCTGCTTCAGCTTTATGCAGTCTTAAAGCACTATTAATGGCTTTAATTAAGTTGTCTGGGTCTATTTTAGCTTTGGATAAATAGTCTGCTGCACCAGCCTTCATAATTTCTACGGCAATTTCTTCATCCCCCTGTCCTGTAAGTACAATGATCGGGAAGTCTAAGCCCAAAGTCTTAGTTTGAGAGATCAAACCCAAACCGTCTATGTCAGGTAAACGATAGTCGAGCAAAACCAAGTCAATAGTCTGAGAATAATCAGGTTGAAGAGAATCTTGATTACTGGAATTTTGAGTCGTTTGGTTTTTAGCTGCCTGCAAAATAGCGATCGCCTGTTTTCCATCGCTGGCTTCTATCAATTCGACTGAGAATTTGGCTTTTTTGAAGGCACGTTTTACCGTCATGCGGTCTACATCATCATCATCCACCAATAGTATAGAAAACTGATTTTCAATGTCCATTGCTTAAGGCATCTCACATAAAGTCCAATATTTGTTGAGGGCGACCATAACCTCTGCAAAATTGTTAAATGTTACGGGCTTTAAAATATATCCTGCAACGTTTAGATTGTATGCTTCAATTCGATCTTTGTCTTCATCTGAAGTAGTGAGGACAATCACAGGAGTACGTTTTAGACTCTCATCTTGTCTAAGTGCCTGAAGAAATTCTAAACCATTCATCTTCGGCATGTTGAGATCCAACAAAATTAGTCTCCTAGATTCAGGCACTTTTGGTTGTTGATTATCTTGCGATCGCAGCATTGCTAAACCTTCTATACCATTTCCTGCTACGTACAAAGGGTTAGTAATCTTATATTTTTTAAATGCTCGCTTGACGTTCATCACATCAACTTCGTCATCTTCGACCAACAAAATATTAATTACTCTTTCTTCCATAACTTTAATGTCTAAATATAGAGTTTGACGAAATAAAACGATCTCAAATATTCCTAACTCACAATATCATCTTAGACCTTAGTTTATTTGTGTTAGTCTGCTAAAAGTTATACATAAAAACGAAAAAAACGTTAAGATTTTGCCATGTTAAAAATATTTCCTTAATTATTTTTTCCAAGTAAAACGAAATGTGGTTCCCAAACCTGGTTGAGACTCCACTTTAATTGTGCCACCTTGATTCTCTACAGCTTTTTGAACAATTGATAATCCTATTCCTGTATTCTCCATATTATCTTTAGCATCTAAAGTCTGAAAAATAGTAAATATTCGCTGGTGATGTTTAGGATTTATACCTTTACCATTATCAGCTACAGAAAATTCATAAAAATCACGACTTTCTTTTACGGTAATAGTAACCATTCCTTGCTGGGAATTACTATGTTTAATCGCATTGCTAATTAAATTATTAAAAGTTTGTTGTAAAGGTATGGCTTGGGTAATAAAAGTCGGCATTTGCCCCTGAATTGCTACTTCAAAATTTGGAGGAATGTCTAGTAAATCAATAATATCTGCTAACATTTTTTCTACAGACACTTCTTGAGGCTCATATTCTTGTCTCCCTACGCGAGAATAAACTAACAAACCGTTAATCAAATTTTCTAAACGTTGGACTCTACCCCGCAACAGATTCATTTTGTGACGAGTGTCATCATCTAGGCGATCCTCCAAATCTTCCTCAATCCACAAAGAGAGGTTAGAAATCGCTCTTAAAGGTGCTTTTAGATCGTGAGAAGTTATATAGGCAAACTGATCTAGCTCTTGATTGCGTTTTTCAAGTGTAGCAGTGGTTGCCAACAAAATAGAGTTAACCTGCTCTAGTTGTGCTGTACGTCGTCTAACCTTAGATTCTAATTCTGCATTGAGCTTAACTATTTCTTGTTCGGCTTTTTTACGTTTAGTAATATCTTGAATCGTTGCTACTGCCCCTAGCTTGACCCCCTGCTCGTCGACAATTGGGCTCCCATTGGTTGAAAGAATACGCGGTTGACCATTGGGAGGAATTGCCATTAACTCGGCATCTACAAAAGATTCTCCTGAGAAGGCTCTAAACAAAGGTATTTCTGCTTGGGAAAGATAGTCTTTCCCGTCAACATCATAAAGACCATAGTGTTCTGCCCATTCTTCAGGAGGAAGAGGCTCTTGGGGAATCACGAAAAAGTTTTGACTAGCTTTATTAAACATAGCCAAAATACCATTGCGATCGCAAGCTACCACACCATCAGTAAGATTATCAAGTAAGGCTTTAAGAAATGCTTTTTCTTCGTTTAACTCTTTCTCCATTCGCTTACGCTCATTGATATTTAAACTTGTGCCAATGATACGAATAATCCTGCCAGATTGATCCTCTATGGGATTAAGAGTAGTTAGCCACCATGTATCTTTTCCTCCAAACGGCAAACATTCTTCATAGGAGATAGCGGTTTTTGATTCTACGCATTGACGATAATGTTCTTCTACAACTTTGGCTACATCTAATGGCAATATTTCTGCGGGAGTTTTATTGATTACTGTTTTGATTCCTGTTAGTCTGCGAGCAGCAGGATTAAATCCTTGATAGCGGAAATTGCCTTGGGGTGTAATATTCACCACGAAAATTGCTTCTTGAACGTTGTCAAAAATACTAAGTAAAAACTGCTCTTGCTGGCGAATAGTTGCTTGTTTTTGTTCGAGTTCAACTATTTTTTCGCTTAGTTGTTGATTAACATTATTCATAGAAGTCTGGAAAGGTAAGTTGAGAGTATTGGAAGTATTTAGACTGTAAAAACGATCTCAATTAGCTTGATAGATTAAAATATTATTCCATCTTAGAATATTATTCTGGAATGTTCTTTATTTATCGATCAAAGATATACATCTTCAGGATGATGATTGAACAGTCTATTATTAGGTAATCTGAGTATAAGTGATTAATCTTAATAATATTTCTACAGATAGACAAATAAAAATGAGTAAAGTCAGCGTTGTTTTAATTGAAGATCACGACTTGAGTCGTATTGGTTTGTGTGCAGCTTTAAAGCAATACAATGATGTCGAGATATTAGATAATGCTGCAAATGGAAGAGACGGTATCAATAAAATAAAAACTCATCAACCCGATGTCGCCCTAGTAGATATTGGTTTACCTGATATTGATGGTATTGAAGTTACTCAAGAAATTAAAGAGTATCAGGCTAAAAATCCTGACTTTAAGACAAAAGTTTTGATGTTGACTATGCACGATAGCGAGAACTCTGTAATGGCTGCTTTTGCTGCTGGTGCAGACTCCTATAGTCTCAAAGATGTTAGTATGGACAATTTGGTAGAAGCTATACGCAACACTAATGAGGGTAATGCTTGGATCGATCCTGCGATCGCTAGAATTGTTTTAAAGCAGGCTCAATCTACCAAGCCAGTGATTCCTTCTGTAGAGGTGAGCAAAACTCCAGTTGAAGACGATACTCAGTCAATTACTGCTGTGGCAGAAGAATATCAGCAGCTAATTGAAACCTATCCTTTGACAGATAGAGAATTAGAAGTCTTGGAATTGATTGTTGGTGGCTGTAGCAACGCAGAGATATCAGAAAAGCTCTACATTACTGTTGGAACAGTAAAGACTCATGTATGCCATATTCTCAACAAGCTATGTGCTGACGATCGAACCCAGGCAGCAGTAAGAGCTCTAAGGGCAGGTTTAGTCAAGTAGACATTACTCCCTAAGATTCA
>CAKZYI010000722.1 GCA_937884735.1 uncultured Pleurocapsa sp. | reverse complement strand
TTGATGTTCCCAGAATCGAAGATTCTGGACGAAGCATAGCTTCGTGTCCCCCAGTTTCCTTGTCTTACTGAAGGTGCGAGATAAAATTTGCTACTTGACGAGCGACCCCGCGGATTCTTAATCCGCCAGGGAACGCGCGAGTTTGCTACTTGTGAGACGGTTTCTATAAAAACATGACTATACTGCGTAATCAATTAGGAACTACAGTACGCTAGCAACTAGGATGCTAACTAAACTGCTTATCATTTCCAGGCATCTAAAAATAACCTGACTATATCCTTCTACAATTAGAGGTATATCAATTTTTGTACTTTTACTATTATTTATATTTTAAGCAGAGATGTTTAGATTTAAAAATGTCTGTATCAATTTATTTAGTAGCCCATAGTTGATTATTCATTTTTTTGATTCAAACCCCAAAGAGGTAACTACCATGACAGATTCAGCTAAACCTATTTCTCCTATAACCTTGCCTGATGTGCAGCATCCCGAACAGGAGGAAGCATGGCTAAGAAAGTCTTTGCACACTTGGCTGGATGAAGAATTTTTACCTGAAGCTGTTAATGGCAAAATTGCTCAAAGAGCAGCAAAAATCTTTGTTCGTCAACGTATGGAAGGAGAAAATGATTTGGGTTCGTTAGTCATTGCGATCGTTGCAGAAATGCGAGCCTTTGATTTTAGTCGCAGTTTTTACAGCGAATTTGCCGTTGCCAATGCGGTGAGTGATTTAATTTTAGATAGTCTAGGAATAGATCGCTGTTGCGGTGGATAAATTTTGATAGTCAATGAGCAATGAGTAAATTTTCCTGGATTAAAGATTGGAAGAATACTGCTTCAAAAAATATTGATAATGCGACGAAACGCTTAAAAAGTTTGATGCCTGTGAATCGCATCACCAGAAAATATAGTGACTGGTTTAGCGTTGGTGATGAAAAAGTAGCTGAAATCATTTCTACTGTCAGAGATAAATTGCCCACAACAGAGGCACTATTGATTGGCAAACCACAAGCAGGAAAAAGTTCCATTGTAAGAGGCTTGACTGGAGTATCAGCAGAAATTGTTGGGCAAGGTTTTCGTCCTCATACTCAAAACACAAAACGATATGCCTATCCGTCAGAAGATTTACCGCTGTTAATTTTTACTGATACAGTTGGTCTGGGAGATATAAATCAAAATACTCAAAATATTGTTGAGGAATTAGAAGCAGAATTAAAGCAAGAAACTAAAAAAGCCAGAATTTTAATTCTTACAATCAAAATTAGTGATTTTGCTACCGACACCTTACAACAAGTAGCTCGACAATTAAGACAAAATTATTCTGAAATTCCTTGCTTATTAGTTGTTACTTGTTTACACGAGGTTTATCCATCTTCCGTGGCAGATCATCCAGATTACCCACCCAATTATGAACCAATAGGTAGAGCTTTTGATGCGATTCAAAAAGACTTTGAGCAATTGTGCGATCGCTCTATTTTAATTGATTTTACTTTAGAAGAAGACGGATATAACCCCACGTTTTATGGTTTGACGGCATTGACAGACGCTCTAGCTGAGTTACTTCCTGAGGCAGAATCTCGAACTATCTATCAATTGCTCGACAATAACGTTAGCGATGAATTGGGCAATCTATATCGAGATACAGCCAGGCGTTATTTAGTTGCTTTCTCTACTATGGCTGCTACTTTAGCTGCTGTTCCTTTGCCTTTTGCCACCATGCCAGTTTTAACTGCATTACAAATATCTCTTGTAGTTTTATTGGGCAAGTTATATGGTCAAACATTATCTCCTTCTCAGGCAGGGGGAATTGTTAGTGCGATCGCTGGTGGTTTTTTTGCTCAGGCAGTCGGTAGAGAGCTGATCAAATTCATTCCTGGTTTTGGCAGTGTTATCGCAGCATCTTGGGCAGCGGCTTACACTTGGTCTTTGGGAGAAGGGGCTTGCGTTTATTTTGGCGATCTTATGGGGGGAAAAAAACCAGACCCTAAGAAAATTCAATTAGTTATGAAAGAAGCTTTTTCAAACGCCAAAGAGCAATTCAAAAATATAAACTAATAAGCTGTTCTTTTTCTGCATTTACTTTCGTCAGGTAAGCAAGAAAAAAAATTAAGAAAATTTTTGTCTTGAAACT
>CAKZYI010000721.1 GCA_937884735.1 uncultured Pleurocapsa sp. | reverse complement strand
GCTAAGGCATTGATGGTAAAATCTCGGCGATATAAATCTTGACGAATGGAACTAGCCTCCACTTGAGGATTAGCAGTAGGGTAGGGATAAAATTCAGTCCGTGCAGTGGCAATATCAATTAAAAGGTTACTAAATATAGGATCTTTGTGCCAGGACAAAGCTGCTGTTTGAAATTCACCATGAATAGAAACACTAACATCAGGATACATCTCTTGAATTACCCCTGCTAATTCTACTCCCGCACGGTCATCGGCAGAACGATGAAAGCCGTCTACTACCAGATCGATATCCTGCAATAGTAAAGGTTCGCTCTCATCTGTTAATAAAACATCTCGCACCCCACCCCCAACTAAATAAAGATTCCAGCCTTTTGCTTGGGCTGCATCCGTAACTTTTTGCAGCAATTCCCAGATAGTTGATTCCAAACGATTTTGCAAAGTAGGTAATAAACGAGTCGTTACATTAGCTTTGCTTGAAATATCTATTATTTCATTTTGTCCATCATGTAGCTGTCGCAAAACATCGGTGCGAGTCACGATTCCCGTTAATTCTCCTGCTTCAATTACAGGCAATCTGCCCACGTCGTAAGTCACCATCAACGACTGTATCTCAGGCAAAGTTGTATCGGGCGATATCGTTTTTAGATTGCGACTCATATAACCTTTGATAGGAGCGTGATTAAAACCATGATGCAACGCTAAATCGAGGTCGCGGCGGGAAATAATTCCCACTAAACTATCATCTTCATCGACTACAGATACTCCTGAATGTCCATAACGAAATAGAATTTTTTGCGCTTGTTCGATAGTGGTATGGGGACGAATTGTTCTTACAGGGGAAGACATTAAGTCTCTAGCTGTTGGGGGATGGGGAATTTGTTCTTTTAGCTGAGTTACTAATTTATCAAATAGCTGCTGCGCATCGTCAGTATGAGTAGACATCGAAGCAGCCTGAGCATGTCCTCCGCCACCAAAAGGTTTGAAAATCTGATTGAGGTTAGTTTCGGCTAAACGAGATCGCCCGATAACTACTAGTTTTTCACCGCCACTCTTTTTGTATTGATGTCCCAAAAGCAAAACATCACTTTCTGTCAGATCGATTAATCTAGCAGTCAGAGTAGCCAAACCATTAACAAATTTATCAGTGGCTAATAATACAGAAGCTACCCTATATCCTTGAATAGTTGTTTTTTGTAGTTTATCTAGAGCATCTTTTAATAAGTCTTGCAATTGCGACGATAATCCAGGCTCGACATATTCGGCAATAATAGAGACATTCGCCCCCTGTTCCATTAGCCAAGCGATCGCCTTGGCATCGCGAGGCGTGGTTTGGTCGAAGGTAAGAGAACCTGTATCGACATGGACTCCCAACGCCATTGCAGTAGCTTCAAACGCCGTTAACTCTATATTATTTTCCTGCAACAACTCTGCAATATAGGTAGTAATTGCCCCTACTGATTCAGTATGAATCTTGGTAACTGCAATATCAGATTTAAGATCGATATGATGGTCGTAAACCTCAATATTTTTGACATTGGGCAAACTAAACCATTCTGCTGCTGCCCCAAGGCGATCGCTTTTTTGGGTATCGGCAATATAAATATTGGCGATCGCCTGAGTATTGATACTACGCATTTCAACAAAAGCAAATTCATCCTTGTATAGTCCCAAAAAGTTTTTCACCGCAGGATGTGCTCCTCCAGTCAGGACTATTTTTGCTCCAGATTTAAGCCGAGACAAACCAATTGCCGAACCCAAAGCATCAAAATCTACGGTTTGATGACACAAAATTATATCCATAGTTGAGGAATGAGGAACTATTATAGGTACGTTACGGGAAGCGTAACAAGCGCGAAGCCGTGTGGTTATAGGTTATAGGTTATAAGTTATAGGTTATAGGTTATTACAACTAGGATGAGGCAATTCTAATGAATTGGGAGTTACTCCCAAAGATTTTGCCGTTAACACTATCTGTCCGTTACTATCTTTAAACCATCCTTGAATCGGTTCAATTTTTGCTACCGATGGTGTTTTTTCTGGTTCTTGCTTTTCCTCTAATTCGGCTACTTTATCCTCAAAAAAGCGAAAATCTACCCAATTATTTTGAATATTGAGGTCGCGATCGGGTGAAAAAGCAATTCCTCCCTTACCAATAAAATAGTATTTGCTACCCTGACTAATTTTACAAAAATTGTTGTCCAACAAATTACTGACATTAAGAATGTTAGAAGGCTTTTTCTGTTCTGAATCAGAGTTGGCAGTTTCTGGAAAATTAAAGCTTACCATTCCATCTAAGCCAAATTCCGAACTAGCATCAATATCATTACTAAAATTACGAGGTTTTGATGAACCTTCTTTGATGCCAAAAATTCCATCACCACTAATATTTATATTGCCTCCATCTCCCCTAATGGCAGTTGCCAAAATATCATTGTTTTCATTAGGATTAGCAATTAAAAAACCATCAGAAATATTAATATTACCTCCGTTAGCATCACCAAAAGCTTGAGCTGAAATCAAACTATTTTTTTCTAAAGTAAGACTTTCTATGATATTCAACTCAATGTTTCCTCCATCAAATGCCCCTGCATTTTCGGCAGTAATTTGTGCATTGTTACTCAACCTCACTGAATTGGCATTGATTAAAAGATTTCCAGGAGTTCCAAAGCTTAATCCTCGTACCGTTATCTGACCTTTGTCAGTGATAGTTAAACTCTCTGTGTTAACAATGACATCTCCTGCATTTCCGACGCTAAAAGCCTCAGAGCCAATTCCACTGCTAAGTACTCCGTCGCCTGAAGTTCCATTTATTTCGATGGAATTAGCATTTATATTAATTTCTCCACCGTCACCTAAACTCAAAGTACCAGCAGTTATTCCGCCACCACCTTGTAGTTCAAGTTTGTCCGTATTCAAGCGGATATCTCCTGCATTGCCCGAACTCAAAGTATTAGCCGTAATTATGCCAACTGACTGACTTTCTGGTTTTGTCGAACCCAAAATTTGCACAGAATCAAATGCTTCAATTCTTATGTCGCCTCCATCACCACTGCCAAATGGAGAAGGAGAATTACTAATACTGCTTCCTTCTTTTAAAATTAGTTGTCTGGTGACAATATCGAGATCTCCACTCGATCCGTTGCTAAAAGAGGCAACATCGATGCTGCTCCCCCTTGAAAGGGAAATAATGCGATCTGAACTAACAACATCTCTGGCTTCAGGGGGGATTGATGGGAATAAAAAGCTTAGGATATTACTAACATTATCTCCTAATCCTAATAAAGATTTTGAACCCCTCAATTCAACTGATATGTTGGCATTGATTGAAATATTGCCTCCTTTTCCGATTAACTCTTGAGAACTATTGTCTATTGCCGTAGTCTGAGCCTGTATTTTTGCTCCGTCGAGAATTGATAATTTTGCAGCGTCAATTTGAATATTGCTTCCATTTCCTTGTCCAAAAGTGTTGGTTACTATACGACTAGAAATAGGAAGAAAGATTTCCAAAGGTGATAAAGTTGGATCTAAATTTTGATTAGTGCGATCGCTTCCTTTAATTTCAACTGCATTACGAGCGGCTATTATAATACCATGTCCGTCTGTTTCTCCAATAGTGTTAGAAGATATTACCGAGCCATTTAAAACTTGAATACTCTGACTTTGAATATTTATTCCACCTCCCCCTTCTCCACTGGCATCTACGGAAGCTAAGTTGTCTAATTTAATATTCTTAAACTGGCTCACATTGTCATAATTAACTCGCCATCCACCTGCGATCGATTCTAAAACAACAAAGCTATCTTCACCAACACTACCCAACTCAACATTTCCTCCCGCCGCCGTAACTGCACCACCATCAAAAGTAATATCCCCGCCTAGTAGTGCCAGGGTTTTTTCTGGCGGGGGAGTCAATCCTAATTTGAGTTGGCTTTGTCCAGTAGGATCGAAAGGGTTTGGCAGCGAAAAATTAGCTCGATTAGTAATATCCCCAGGATTACCGTTAAACTGCAAACCTAAAGGTACGCTTACCGTTAATAGTGGATCTGAGTTATTTAGATTAGTGCTAAATTCTGTATTGTCTTCAAAAACCAAACTCTCAGCAGTCGTGCCTACAAATGAGCCACCAATGTTTAAACGGGCATTTTCGCCAAAAATAATGCCGTTGGGATTGATAAGGAATAGATTAGCCGTACCATTGCTTTGAATTAAGCCATCGATATTGGAAATAGATGAACCCGTAACGCGGGTAATGATATTTTGGATGGATAACCCATTATCAAAAAATACAGAGCCATTGTTGGGTATAGAAAACTCGGCAAAGCTATGAAATAAATTATTACCCCTTTGTTCTCCTGCATTGACGGTAAAGTCGCTGTTATTGTCTGTAGTAACTTCTGTAGAGAGAGTACCATCTTCAATAACTTGAGCCTGAAGGCGATCGCCATTATTTATGCTATAAAACACGCTCAACCACAATAATAAATTCAAACTAATGCTGCGATCAAACAAACTAGAAAATTTAAATATCATTCGCCCTTGACTTGTTGGCTTGTTTAGAAACTATGGCTTAAGGCTATCAAACTTGGTGGCATTAAGGAAAATACTTGTATTTTCCTAGGTATTAGGTGAAATTTTGTTACCATCTAATTTTCTATACTCTTAGCTTTTCTATCTATGACTTTCGATCAATTATTCACTATAGGTAATACCTATATTTTGCCATTTTGGATCTTAATGATTATTTTACCTAATTGGGGAATTACCAAAAAAGTGATGAGTTCCTATTGGTTCTTTCTACCTTTAATTGGACTATATATTTATTATTTAGCTGCTACATTCGATCCAGATTTATTTGCTACTTTAGCAAATCCCAACCTATCAGATATTGCTGCTTTCTTCTCTATTAAAGGTTCAGCAGGAGCAGGATGGATGCACTTTCTAGCACTAGATTTGTTTTTAGGAAGATGGATTTATTGGCAGGGACAAGAGAAAAATATTTGGACTATTCATTCACTTATACTGTCTCTTTTCTTTGGACCAATAGGCTTGCTTTCTCACATCGTGACTCAAGCTTTATTTGGTAAGCAAACTGATGGGGAGGAAACCAAAACTGATGCTGTTACGACTTAGAATTTTCAATAGCTTTTGTCTCTTATTTGGATTGATGTAGAAAGTCGGTAATAAAAGTAAGTAAATTTAGCTGGAGTATAAAAAAATATTACGAAAAGTTATTTTCGGCATATTTAATGGTGAATACACCCTAGTAAGTAAAGTATTTGTCAATCTAGTTAAAGATTAAATTTCTGAGAAGAAGATTATGAGCCAATCACCAACAACATCATCAGAAACATCAAACACAGATAATTCTGGCAACAGTTCGCAATCACGATTTCCTCAAACAATACTTGCTGTTAGTACAGAAGAATTTATTGAACCCGTTGAACTCACCATTAGAGATGGCGATGGAAATACTGCTATTTTGCCCAACGATTTGCATGGTAACTTTTTAGTTGTTGGTCCTTCTGGTTCGCCAGATTCTTCAACCGTTGATGAGCATCAACAAGTTGCTTGGGTTAGTAAGGATGGTTGGACTCCTTTATATAATGGGGATGGATTAATCTATCGCATCAATTTTAACAATGGGAGTTCAAACTTAAAAACTCGCTTTGTAAGACCTCCTTGTTACTATGCAGACCATGCGACGGCAGCTGCAAACAATAGCAATAACTACGAAGGGTTAAAGTTTCAAAACTTAGGTATTGCTCGCACTTCTATTAATAAATTAGGACTCCGCAATCAGGTTAACACTGCATTTGTTCCCTTTAAACTTCCAGAAGACGAAAGCCCTAACGCCGCGTCCGATCGCCTTTTGGTGACTTGGGATATTGGTCGACCTTATGAAATAGATCCTGAGACCTTAGAAACTCTCAATCCTTTGGGGGAAAATCAAGATTGGTTAGACTTATTGCCCAATCAGCAACCAGCACCTTTTAAACAAGTAATGAGTACGGCACATCCTGTATTTGATTCGGAAACAGGAGATCTATACACGGTAAACGTAGGAAAATCAATTTGGACACTACTAGCTTTTCCTCGCTCCTTGAAAGAAAGATTGGCAGAAAACGCTCTATCTTTAAAATCAATTATTAACGACTCCGCTATATCTGCAAAACTTCAGGATAATTTTATTAAGCTCTACTCTCTTTTCCTATCGATTGTAAAATTATTGATATCTTTTCTAGGATTATTAGAAAAGATATCTAGAACTTTGCGTGGAGGTTATGATTTTGTTCACCTGATGGTTTGGGATGGCAAACAAGTAGGCATTAAAGGTAAATGGAATATTGTTTTACCAGGAAGCAGACCTCTAAAAATAGACCAAACTGTCCATCAAATGGGCTTAACTAAAGATTACTTGGTTTTTGCCGAAACATCGTTTAAGTTCTCTTTAGAAAATATATTAGCTTATCAAAAAAACTATTTAGCCACAGCGTTTAAGGTCTTACTAGCCGACTTTATTGATTATCCTCAATATCCCACCACAAAACTATTTGTAGTTAAACGTTCGGATTTAGCAGCAACGGCGATTGACTACCAAAAATCTCCTGATGCAGCCTCTGGCAAGTCACGAAATGCCATCCCGAAAGTAGTTGCAAAAGAAGTAGAATTAGCCCCTGAATTTTCTCACTTCATTGTTGATTATGAAAATCCCAACAACCAGATAGTAGCCTACGTCGATCACTTAGCAGCAACGGATGTGGCAGAATATATTCGTATATTCGATCGCTCTGCATTTGATAATCGCGATCGTGATGATAAAAAAGATAAATACGACGATCCTGACTTAACTACTCGCACACAAAAACTAGCTGGCAGTGTTGTCAGTCCCATGGATGCAAGTCGTATAGGTCGCTGGGTAATTGATGGAGAAACAGGAAAAGTAGTTGATAAGCAATTAGTATCTGATATTAAGCTAAATTGGTCTACTGCATTTTATGTCTGTCCAGACCAACGCCCAACCATGAAATATACCGATATATTTTGGAATAGTTGGGGATGTTGGCCAGATACTCTTACAGAAAGAAATGTAGCAGCATATGAAAGATATAGCGAGCGTCTAGTGCCAGTAGAGGAAGTATTAGACATAACCTATAAAGGTGTTCCTTCTAGTTTGTGCCATCTTAAAATAAGAACCGACTCAAACAACAAAACAAAAATAGAAATAGATCCAGATAATTACTATTTATTCAATAATCATTATCTTGGAACTTCTGCCCAGTTTATTCCTCGTCCCAATGCCGAAGATCAAACCGATGGCTACATTGCTTGTGTCGTTTTGACATCCGATGAGTTTTTATCTCAGTCCACTGAGGAAAATAATGACCCCGAGTGGTCACAAAATAGTGAAATTTGGATCTTTGATGCCAGAAAATTAGCCCAAGGACCTCTTTATAAACTTAGTCATCCCAAACTAAATATTGGATTTACCATTCACTCTAGTTGGATTGCACAAGCAAAATCTCCTAGTCAGCATTTGGATTATGATGTGCGAGAAGATCATGAATATCTGGTGCAGCAACTAATTAAAAATGAACCAGAGTTGGGTGAAAAAATTCGCCAACTATTTGATGAAGAGATTTATCCCAATTTTGACTAGGTTCAAGTGTTTCTAAATTAAACAAAATGCTTATCTGGACTGGAATTACAGCAAACCTAGATAGGCATTTCCTTTATCTGGATTTATTTAGCGATCGCTCTAACTTATTCCAAAACTTTCATAATTAGGGTTAACCGTATGATGATTGGGATATAACGACTTTTATATTGTTCCTTCAATAACTACAATTATTTAATAATGATAGTTTCGTTTACAAATCGAATTGGAAGCTTACATAAAATAAACTCATGTTTATAATAATAAGAAATTATGAGAGCATCTGATTCTGGAAATAACTATTCTAAAATTAAAGTTAATTAGTAAATTTAAACACCATCAGATCTAGACAGTTTAAGTAAAACTTAGATAGCAGTAAAGGAAGGATTGCCATAGTGATTCAAAATCTAGAACAACACTATAAAGTATTGGGATTAGAACCAGGTGCATCTTTGGAAGAAGTTAACCAAGCATACAAAGACCTAGTATTTATATGGCATCCAGATCGTGTTCCTCAAGACAATGAAAGATTAGTTCAAAAATCTGTCGCCAAGCTGCAGCAGATTAACGAAGCGCGAGATTCTTTGCGCTCTTATCATCGAAAATATCGCAAAGCGACAGCCAAAGCACCTGCTAGTAGTAGCCCAGCAAGGCCATCTACCTACCCTCGTCGAGAAAATTATGGCGAAAGAAACGCCTATCAAAACAGAGATCGCTACGCTCGAAGAGATAGTTATCAAGCCTATAGTAGAGAGAATCCCAAGAAACATCAAGGCGATCGTGAAGCCAGCCAAAGATATCGCTCTTCAACTTACTCTCAAACTAATCCCAGACGCGCAACCGACTATAAATCGAAGCAGCCTTGGGATTATCGAGCATATTATTATTCACCCAATAATCCTAATAATCAAGGCTCTAATCAAGGCTCTAGCAATCGAGATGGCTACCAAGATTTTCATGAATCTAGCAAAAGCTATGGCTCAAACCGCCCTCCAGAAAGTAATCACAAAAGACCTTACTACAAAGACTTGAGAGGAGCAGATCTCAGCAGATCTAACTTCAAAGAAAAGGACTTTTCTGGAAGAGATTTATCTCAGGCTGATTTATCTTATGCAGATTTGAGCGATACTTTTCTACACAAAATTGTTTTAGAAAAAGCAAATCTTCAAGGAGCAAACTTAAAAGGGGCTAATTTGCTCCAGGCTACCCTCAGAGGAGCTAATTTAAAAGAAGCGAATCTAATCGGTGCAGATTTGAGCGGTGCAAAGGTTGGTTTTAATAAAAAAATAATGGTTAAGATCACAGCCGTCAAACTAACAGGTGCTATTTTGCCTGATGGCTCGATTCATCCTTAAAGCAACCTATCATCTATTCAATTAATTTAAGCAGGAGCAAAAATTTAGCTGATATGGATATAATTTAGCGGAAAAGACATCATCCATTTTACTGATTGATTTTTAACTAAAATGTATTATCTCTCCTATCTGATTTTAATTCCTGGTACTTTATTGAGTCTTTGGGCGCAAAATAACATCAAAAGTACCTATCGTCGTTATTCTCAAGTAGACTCACAGATGGGTATGACTGGTGCGGATGTCGCCAAGACTATTTTGAGCAATATGGGAATTGAAGATATTAAAGTAGAGGGTGTTCGAGGAGAGCTAACAGATCATTACGATCCTAGTGCCAAAACCGTCAGACTATCTTCAGGAATTTATAATTCTAGCTCTCTGGCAGCCGCCGCCGTAGCTGCTCATGAATGTGGTCATGTGCTTCAAGATAAAAAAGACTACAAGTTCATGAATTTTCGTGCTGCATTAGTACCTGCTGCTAATATTGGTTCTAAATTTGCGCCGATGATTGTAATGATCGGTCTTTTTCTCAGCGCAATGGGGCAAGTTTCATTTATTTTTATTAATATTGGTATTGTTTTATTTTTAGGCGTGATTGCTTTTCATTTGATTACTTTACCTGTTGAGTTTGATGCTTCTCGTCGGGCATTAAAACTAATTGACGAGCTAGACATATTGCAAGGTGAAGAAAATCGTGGAGCAAAAGCAGTTTTGAATGCAGCAGCATGGACATATGTAGCCACAGCATTTGCTAGTTTGTTACAGTTATTGCAATATTTAATAATTGCTAATTCTCGCAGACGATAGTTAATTGAATTTTGAAATTAAATAAATATCTAATAACCCAAACTAATTTGTCCTGGTGCCAAAGCAATTACTGTAGTTGCACCAGGAGATTTTATCTCAATCTTTAATTTACCGTCTTTAGTTACTCCTACAGCTTCTCCAGGGCAATCATTAATCATTATTTGTTTCCCAATACTATTTAGAATTGAGCTATATTCTTTTAATAGTTTTTCTATTCCTTCGGATAAATAATATTGATATCCTAGAACAATTCCATAACCAATAATTGCTGCTAATTCTTCTAATGAATCGATCGCTATTGATGTTTTATTAGCATAATAATATTCAAGGTTTATTCCCACATTTGGTACAGGATTGCACCAATTTATTCCAACACCTATTACCGCCTTGACTATTTTGTTTTTAATGTTTGACCAACTCTTTGATTTGTTCCAACTCCGTAAAACATGGGTATAAATGACAAAATACATACTACGTTTAACTACAATTTGTATTTCAAATATTAAGTTAAATTTATGATAATCACAAATGTATTAGTATGAGAGACCTCTATTCTGTAATTATAGGGTTCTGACTTGCCAAATCACAGTCCCGAAAAGCAGCCGAAAATTCATGTTAGGCTGATCTGATCCGACAAGTCTGGCATATCTGGCTCTCTGATCTGATTCCTAATGGTTATGACC
>CAKZYI010000720.1 GCA_937884735.1 uncultured Pleurocapsa sp. | reverse complement strand
AGAATATATCATTGCCCACCTTACAGGCTCGATGTGGGTTGTTACGAGGGTGCATGTGTCTCAAACATTTATTAATTTTAATAACTTATATCAACAGGATTTAGTATACATAGAAAACCGTAGTTTCAAAATATAGATAAGGTGCGGTGCGATTTCACTCTATTTATATGTAAGAATAAACTCTACTTTTGCAGAGATTAGTTAGAGGATGCAAAAATAGCTGATGTTTCACATTAGGGTTTTTCTACAATCGTGGAATAGAGAAGTATCTTATGTCCAAATACAAGCAACAGGTGAATCTAGAGATAGTCAGGCGTGGTTTAGTATCAGTTATGAATAATACTAAATGGACTAAATTGCGGGATTCTATTTGTCGAGAGCTACCATTTACTCCCCCGTATCAACTCAAATTAGTGCTAGATCCTTCTCCTTATCCAGAAGATTTTGAGAGCGATGTTTGGTATTTAGGCGACTGGAGCGATGAATGTCTCAAACCATTTTACGCAATCGAATGGCTGCGAATTCGACCGCGCTATCTTCGTCATCGCGGACAACTAATTGAACCAGAAGTAGAAAACATAGAACCCGATCTGTTGAGCATTCTTCATCGACATCACATACCCTATCAGAAAGATGGAGATACAATTTTAATTTATGGTTATGCCCGTGAAACAGGT
Source organism: uncultured Pleurocapsa sp. (assembly GCA_937884735.1). Classification (GTDB taxonomy): domain Bacteria; phylum Cyanobacteriota; class Cyanobacteriia; order Cyanobacteriales; family Xenococcaceae; genus Waterburya. The sequence continues at coordinate 3,124 of CAKZYI010000720.1, read as the reverse complement.
AATATCTCGAAGGGTAGCGAACTATAGATATATAAGAAGCATTATTTTCTACCAACTCTATGGACAGTTATGATGATTTCCCATTGTCTATTAATAGAGACAAGAAACTTATACTGCCACCAATTAGTAAAATCTGCGAACAGTTTATTTATCGCCCTTTAACTATCGATAATCCGCAGGCTATGCGTTAGCTTAATCGATTTAGTTCATAATTGCCGAAGAGAGAAAGACTATGCCACAAAATGCGATCGCACTTCCTACAAATCGAGTCAGATATTTTGCAGGGATACTTTTAATAGCTCGATCGCCAATCAGATATGTTCCCAGAGCGATCGCTAACTGAATCATTGTAAAGCCAATGAAGCCAAATGGATTCCCGCAACAATACCTGTCGCAATTACGAAGACAAAAGGTATTAATATTCCTCTCGTTGTTTTCAAAGCGATTAAGCCACTGGCAATTACAAACGCTAAATGATCTAAACCAATAACAGGATGTCCAATACTCGACATAATGCCTTAAAAGAAGTTAAGGGGAGGTCTACCGCCTAAAAGATGGTAAGCAAAAGCTGGTGCAGTAATTAATAGTTCGATCGCCACAATTGCTGCTGCTATGGCTAACTTTCGTAGATAAGAATTTTGCTTTAATGATTTCATGTCTTTATTTTCTTCTATTACACCGTTAAACCAAACAAGTAAGAAAGCCTTCTCGAAGCTGAGACTCCTGCAAATTGCGACCGATAAATATTAGTTCATTAGTTTTTATTTCATCTGGTTTCCAGAGTTTTCCTGGTCTACCATCAAGGGTCATATGGACTCCTTGAAAAACAAATCTACGGTCTTCATCATCTACATTGAGAATGCCTTTCATGCGGAAAATATCCTGTCCGATCGCTTGAACTAACTGATTGAGCCAGCGATTGAGCTTGTCGCCGTTAACGATTCCCTGATTGGCGATCGCAATTGAGGCTACTGTTTGGTCGTGTTCGTGGGCATCTTCATCTAAGAATTGCGGGTCGATGGTTAGGGCATTTTTAAGGTCGAATGCGCCGATGCCTAAAACAAAATCGATGTCGATATTACAGTTTTGGGTAGGCTGGATTTTGGCGATCGCATTTAGGCTACGAATCTTTTTAGTTAAGCTTTCCAACTCTGCGGTACTAACTAAGTCAGTCTTATTAACTAGAATTACATCGGCAAAAGCAATTTGTTCTTGAGCCTCGCTGCTTGACCAGTGGTTTTGGATATATTTAGCATCGACAACGGTCACAATCGCATCCAATTCTGTCTGTTTATATAAAATTTCATCGACAAAGAAGGATTGAATTACGGGGGCAGGATCGGCTAATCCTGTCGTTTCAATGATTAGGTAATCAAAACTATCCCGACGTTCGAGCAACTTACTGATAATGCGAATTAAATCCCCTCGCACAGTACAGCAGATACAGCCGTTATTCATTTCCAGAATTTCTTCATCGGAATCTACCACCAGTTGATTGTCGATGCCAATTTCACCAAATTCATTAACAATTACCGCGACTTTCTTACCGTGTTCCTGGGTCAGAATATGATTGAGCAGGGTGGTTTTGCCTGCTCCTAAATATCCAGTCAGAACGGTTACGGGTATCTTTTTAATTCTTTTACTTCTCATCATGTTTACAGTCAATTATTTCAGCAGTGCGCTTTTCCAACTCGGTTTCATCAATCAATTCCGACTCAATTGCCAAACGTTCTAAAGCAATCAGCCAGCGTTGATAATAATCCCAGCTTTCATCATCCAAGGTATGTTCCGATTCCCATTCATCAATCGAGGCGATTAACTCCTGGCGGAAGTCTTCCCATTCATAGTGACCTTTTTTTGCCAAAGCCAAAGCCATGCCAAAAGCCAGTCCTTCCCAGTCGCGATCGAACTTCAGTTCGCCATTATTTCTCGGCGGAGATTAATCACTACCCATGAGGCTGGTAGCGGCAAAGTGTTCAAATTTTAGTTGCATTTATTTAGTCATTTGTTATTGGTTATTGGTTATTGGTCATTTGTTGTTGGTGATATTTTTAAGCAGAAGGTGAGGGAACTAAGGCTACGCCCATCATTGCTTCTGGTGTTACCAATGCCGCTAATTCTTCTTCGCTCATTCCCTCTGTGCCTTCTGGTCTTTGAGGGAGGACGAACCAGCGAATCTGCGCGCTGCTATCCCAAAGACTAATGGTTGTTGATTCTGGTAAATCTACGCCAAATTCGGTTAGTACTGCTCTGGGTTCTCTGGCTGCTCTAGCGCGAAAGGTAGGATCTTTAAACCAGTAGGGAGGTAAACCAAGGGTAGGCCAAGGATAGCAAGAACAAAGGGTACAAATTACGATGTTATGTACCTCGGCGGTATTTTCTACCACCTTCATGTGTTCCCCTTCTGCCCCCGACATTCCTACAGGCAAGCCGATATTGGATACCGCAGCATTACAGTCTTCTAATAGCTGTGCCTTAAACTCAGGGTCAGTCCAGGCTTTTGCCACAATTTTTGCCCCGTTGAAAGGTCCCATTTCCGTCTCAAAATAGTTGAGAACCTTGTCTACCGTTTCCCCAGAAATAATGCCTTTTTCGATTAGTAATGATTCTAAAGCGCGAACGCGAGCCGCACTATAAATTTCGCGATCGCGATCGTAATTAAATCCGTCGTATTTGGTCATATTTTGTCGTTTGTCGTTTGTCGTTAGCCGTTAGTATCAAGCTGCTTCTAAATAAGTTTCAAATAAGTCGTTGTAATAAACGTTATTTTGTTCTGCCATTTCGCCCCATAATTCCGTGGCTTCAAACTTGACGTTATAAACGGGCATTGGTTCGCCCAAACCATCGGTAGTGGTGAAAAAGTAGGTGTATGGTGCGGGGTAAGCGACATCAATTGTGCCGATTTTTCCCTGAAGATTGCTTGGTAAGCGGGTATGTTCCGTTGGCGGAATACTTTTAACACGGATTGTATCCCCTACTGCAAACTTGGGGGTGACATCTACATCTCTTTCAGGCGAATCACCTTCTCGCAAGTATTTAATCACCTGTGCATCGATCGCAGGTTCGGGATTGTCTGGAAGGGGTGCATTATCTAAATTACCGTCTTCTAAATAAAGGGCAGTTT
>CAKZYI010000719.1 GCA_937884735.1 uncultured Pleurocapsa sp. | reverse complement strand
TCGTTATCTGTAGGCTGCTGTCGAGTAACAGGTTTCCATTTCAGACTATCTAGATTTCCAGGATGATTTATCTGTAGCTGTAAATTTGCAGTTTGAGCCGATATTTTATTAACAGGGGTTTTGTAAGATTTTTCTACAAGCCTGAGAACATAGCGTTGATGATTGCGATAGGCTATCTGTTCATTTTCTCTGGCGCATATTTCTTGAAAGATAGTATCGGCAAAGTTATCAAAAGAGTCTATATCTATTCCAGCACATCTTAACTCAGGATGTTCTAAGGCGATCGCTTTTTGCATTCCCCAGAGTGTAGAATTTTTAATTCCTGATATTGTTTGATGGTTGTTTACAGGCTGTGCATTTTGGGTGATGTACCACAGGGGAGGATTACTTTCATGTTTGATTAAAGCCTGTACTAAATATAAATAACTTTTACACTCTTCCCAGTTATGACTACTGTCTAGACTCCAGAGATATATTACCCCTGCAAGATGGGGATGTTGTTTAATTAAATCAATAAAGGCTTGAGGATCGTCGGCAATTTCGTTGCGGGTAATAATGTAATGCTGCTGTTGCTGAGATTTTAGAAGTATGGATAATTCTTGACTAATTGTTATGGATTTGTTGGTACTGTCGGCAAAGATTAACCAAGTGCCAGTAGTTAATAAAGAAGGCGGGGTTAATAATGGTTGGGGTTGCCACTCTGTTTGATACAGCCAGTTGTGCCAAGCTGGTGAAGGATTTATGGCTTGAGATTTTAAGCCTTCTATTTTGGCAATTAATTCTCCGTTGTTTTGGTATAGCCAGACATCTGCAATCAGTTTTTCATTGTTGCTTGATGGTTTTAATTCTAAATAACTCCAGACTTTATTTTGCGGAAGATTATATAGATCGAATTTATCTAAACCTACGGGTACATAGATTGTGGCTTGCAATTCTTTTGGTAAAGCGGCAAAAATTATTTGTAAGCAAGAATCTAGTAATGCAGGATGAAAATTATATCGATCGCTATTTAAATTACGAGGTAATTCTATTAACCCTAATGCTTGCTTCTCTTTGGCATATAATTCTTTGATTATTTGAAAGCTTTTACCGTAATTTATTCCTTTTTGTTGACAAGATATGTAGTGCTGTTTTATATCTATTTTGTTACTAAATTTAGATTTAATAAATTCTAATTCTTCTTTTTTCTCTATTTTAGATATAGATAATATTTCTCCAGTAGCGTGTAGTTGCCATTGGTCATTATCCAAACTATAAATTTCCCAGTTTAGATATTCTTGTAGGGGAGAAAGTATTGATTGAATCTTTGGTTGTCCATCAATATATAAAGGAGTAGGAATATTAATATCTTTAATACTAAAGGGCAGCTTTTTAAACTTAAATAGACTTAATGCGATCGCCATTTCTAAATAAGCCGTACCAGGAAAGACTGCTTTATCTTCTATACGGTGATCTTGTAGCCAATTAATAGTATCAGGTTCTATATTGCTTTGAAAGATAGTTTGTTTGAGAGGAGAATTTATATGACTTCCTAGTAAAGGATGAATTAGGTTATTCTTGTTTTTGTAATAACTAACTTCTGTGGAAATATCAAACCAATATCTTTGTCGTTGAAAAGGATAGGTAGGCAAGGATGTTTTATTACCGCGATAATTTTTATCTACTGCCAACCAATTTACATCTAATCCTTGTTTGTAAAAATCAGAAAGGCTTAATAATATGCTTTTCCAATCTTCCTGTTTATCATCTAAAGTATGTAAGCATAATTTATTATCCAAAATGCTTTGTGCCATACTTCTAAGAATAGGCTTTGTTCCCACTTCTAAAAATATATCTACCTGTTGTCGCTCCAAATATTTAATACTCTTGGCAAATTGAACAGGCTGCAATATATGCTCAATCCAATAATCAGCAGTGGCGATAGTTTCATCTGCCAATTCTCCCGTAAGATTGGAAACAATAGGTATTATAGGAGTTGAATAACTAACTGTATCTGCTACTGCTTTAAAATCCTTTACTATCGGCTGCATCAAAGGAGAATGAAAGCCATGAGATACATTCAACAACTGCGTCTTAATATCTAAGAAATCTAATTCTTTTTTCAGACTATTAATATCTTCTTTAAAACCAGACAAAACAATATGAGTACCATTATTCGCAGCAACACTTATATTCTTCTTTGCACCTTTCTTAGCGTCTTTTTCGAGACCCCGCGTCGCCGACAGGCGCAAGGGAATGCTCGAATTGCGTCTTCGCGAGAGATAATCCAATATCTTTGTCTCTTCACCAAAAACAGCCAACATCGCCCCATTTTCAGGTAAGCTTCCCATCAGCTTACCCCTAACACAAACCAACTTCAAAGCATCTTCCAAACTAAATACGCCCGCAATAGTTGCAGCCACATATTCCCCGATACTATGTCCCATCACCACATCAGGTTTAATTCCCCAGGCTATCCACATTTGCGCCAGAGAATATTCAGTAATAAATAATAATGGTTGGGCATATTGGGTTTTATCAAGATCAATAAATGTTCTGTCAACATCAATATGCGATCGCAAAATTTCCCAACAGCGATCGCAATTTTCTTTAAACACATCGCAGGTATTATATAGTTGCTGCCCCATCCCTACATATTGTGAACCTTGTCCTGTAAAGAGAAAGGCTATTTTATTATTTTGCTGGATATTATTTATTGAGATATTAGCTAACTGATTAATCAAATCCTGTTTATCCTTTGCCACAACAGCGCAACGATAATCAAAATGATGTCTGCCAACATTGCTGGTTAAACAAATATCCCGCAGTAGTGGCGTTTCATGACACGTCGTTATATATTCTCGATACCTAGCAGCCAACTCCTGTAATGCAGTTTCATTTTTTGCCGATAGGGTTAACAAATAGGCTGGTAATAATTCATCAGACGTTTCTTTTTTATCAACAAACTCTTCCAAGATAACGTGAGCGTTTGTACCGCCAATACCCAAAGAATTAACTCCTCCACGACGGGGATAGCTACTTGATGTCCAATGTTTCAACTGAGTGTTGATATAAAATGGGCTGCGATCGAGATTTAATTGGGGGTTGGGATTAGCAAAATGTAGACTTGCAGGAATTTTTTGATTGTATAAACAAAGAACAGCTTTAATAAAACCAACAATGCCTGATGCCATTTGCAGATGTCCGACGTTACTTTTAACCGAACCCATTGCACAATAACCCGTTTTTTCGCTATCTTGATGATAGGCTTGGGACAACGCCTTGACTTCAATCGGATCGCCTAGTTTTGTTCCTGTACCATGAGCTTCAATATAGTTAACCGTATCGGGGGGTATATTAGCTACGGCTAAGGCTTCAGCGATAACTCTTGTCTGTCCATCTACGTTGGGAGCGAGATATCCGACCTTTGTCCCACCATCATTATTAACAGCCGAGCCTCTGACAATACCGTAAATGCGATCGCCTTCTGCTATAGCTTTGTCCAATAACTTCAAAACAACCATTCCCGCACCGCTACCGAAGACTGTTCCTGCCGCATCAGCATCAAAAGCCCGACAGTGACCATCGGGAGAGAGAATCATTCCTTCTTGATAAAGGTAGCCCATCTTTTGGGGAGAGTGGACAGATACACCGCCAGCCAAAGCCATGTCGCATTCGGCATTAATTAAACTTTGACAGGCTAAATGAATCGTTACTAAGGATGTGGAGCAAGCAGTTTGCACATTTATACTCGACCCTGTAAGATTCAATTTGTAGGATGTTCTGGTTGTCAGATAGTCTTTGTCGTTTGCCGTACTGACTTGAAAGCCCCCCATTGAACTAAGGTTAAGTACCTGTAGGTTATCCTGTTCGTCTATATGGTGACGGTTGGGATAAATATTATTTAAGAGATAGGTGTTCGTTGCCGCACCACCGTAAAGGTTGATATCTCCTTTGTAAGCAAGAGGATCGTATCCTGCATCCTCTAGGCTTTCCCACGCACATTCAAGAAATAAACGCTGTTGGGGATCTAGTAATTTAGCTTCCTTGGGACTAAATCCCCAAAAATCTGCATCAAAGCCTTCTATATCTTCTAAGATTGGACTTGCTTTTACATAGTTTGGATTATTAATTAATTCTTTATCAACACCAGAGTTAATTATCTCCTCGTCTTCAAAGAAGCTAATAGACTCTACTCCACTACATAGGTTATCCCAGAATTCCTCAATATTATTCGCTCCAGGAAAACGACAGGACATTCCAATAATTGCTACATCTTTATTACCTGTCTTCCGTCTTAACTCTCCTCGGCGTTTACCTTGCTCTAGGGCAACCGACTCTTGATCGTTGCTAAGATAATCGGCTAGGGCAGATATTGTGGGATATTGAAATAGCGTTACCGCAGAAATATTGTATTCAGGTGTTAGCTTACTCAATACCTGCATTAACAATAAAGAATTTCCTCCCAATTCAAAGAAGTTATCCTTAACCCCAACCTTCTGTAAATTTAAAACTTCCCGCCACACTGCTACTAGCTTTTGTTCGATCGCATTACCTGGTAAATCTTGTTGGCTTAAATTTCTTTGATCAAATAAATTATTTATATCTGCAACAACATCCTTAAACTCTCCTGTATTAAATCTTTGGCTTAATTGCGATCGCATTATTTTACCGATCGCGGTTTTTGGTATAGTCTCTTTAGCAACGGGAATAATATATGTAGGAGAAACTCCAGTCTCAGTGAAGACATTCCTGCGGATAGTATTGATTAATTCTCTTAAGCTATCTGACTCCTCTTCTGTATTAAAAAAGATGGCTACTTGTTCTTGCTTGTTGTCTCCCAAAACGCCACAGGCAGCAGTAAAAGAAATAGTAACCCCTGCTATTTCTTCCACTATGGTTTCGATGTCGTGGTTGTAGTAATTTACCCCATTGATAATAATGACATCTTTTTGACGACCAGTAATGGTTAATTTGCCTTGCTCAATAAACCCCAAATCTCCTGTATTAAACCAACCATTGGTAAAAATTTCCTCGTTCAATGGCTGTTGATAATACCCTGCTGTTACCGTTTCCCCTTTCACCTGTAGTAAACCAGTTGTCCCTTCTGGTATAACTTTATTTTCCTCATCCACAATTCGCAGAGATACCCCAGGAATAGGCGAGCCTACCGACACAAAATCACGGTTTCTATTATGGTAAAAATCATGAGAATGGCATATCCCTGAAGTTGTTTCCGACATCCCGTATCCAGGGCTAACTACAGTTGGTTTTAAGCCATAGGGTGCTAGCAATTCTATAAAACGCCCCGCAGTTTTTCCCACAACTGCTTCCGCGCCATTTCCCATCCAGCGCACACAAGATAAATCCCAATTGTGTTTAATTTCTCGATCTAGTCTTTCATTCACCAAATTATAGGCAAAATTAGGACTCCAGGTAGCATTAACGCGGTACTTATGGAGCAGGTTTAACCATTGCAAAGTATCTTGCAGAATTACTTCACTGCTTACCTGAATTTGCTGACATCCCAAATATACTTCCGTCAAATGGAACATTACCAAACTAGCAACATGTTCCAAGGGCATCCAGTTTAAAGTAATATCCTGTTGAGATAAATTATTTACCTTTGCCATTCCATAAACACTAGCAACCAGGTTTCGCCCAGACAACATGACTCCTTTAGGCTTTGCTGTGCTTCCTGAAGTGAATAACAATAAAGTTAGGCTATCCAAATTGCTGTCGTAATAATTGTAGTCTGGTGAATGATTTAATAACTTTTTAAAAGCTATTTCTTGTACTGGCAGGTTACTATTTATTTTTATGTCTGTAACAATTAAAGCGCGATTATCAGCCCAGTTATCCTGGCATATCTCCCTTGTTTGATATAGCTTGCTTTTACTGATATCTCCATAAAAAGTAAGATCTACACCAAGAGGAATAGGAATAACCCCCCCCAAAAAACAAGCCCAAAGACTAGTAAAAAAGTGGCGGGGATTTTGTAGCTGCAAAATAACCTTATCTTGAGGTTTTAATCCTTGTTGACGCAAACCTGTCAGCATA
>CAKZYI010000718.1 GCA_937884735.1 uncultured Pleurocapsa sp. | reverse complement strand
ATCTTGTCATCGCTAAAAAGTCAGACAGCCTGTAAAAAAGAATTATTGCTATCTTCTAATAACTCAAAAGCAGACTGTAGGGCATTATTTGACTTTTCATATTCTCCCAAATTCTGAAAAGCGATCGCCTGATAATTATAACCAACAATCCTATTTTCAATATCTTTATCTAACTTAACAACCTGTTGCCAAACTCTTACCGCCTGAGAATATTGACCGCGATCGTAATACTGTTTACCTTGTTGTAAATAATCAGATTGTGCTGTGGCGATCGAAGTTGTAACTATAGCAATTATTGTAATAATAAAAATCGTTAGATAATAACCAACCCTTCTCATGCTTGTTCTTTCCACTATTGCTGTATATTTTGTGTATGGTGTGTAAAATAGAAAAATGAATGAATAGCCGTGAAGTAATATCTAAACTCAAACAAGATGGGTGGGAATTAGTAAACGTTCGTGGTAGCCATCATCAGTATAAACATCCCGATAAAAAGAACAAAATAACAGTTCCCCATCCTAAAAAAGATTTGCCCATAGGAACTTTAAAAAGCATATTCAAGCAAGCAGGATGGGATTGAAGCGGGGAAACCCGCCGTCGCACGGCGGATGTTCCACTCGCTTGTTGGAAAACAAGATAGTCAAGTAAGCGCAAAAATGATTTATCCAGTAGTAATTCATAAAGAACCCAATACATCCTATGGCGTGACAGTACCAGATTTACCTGGATGTTTTTCGGCAGGAGATACGATGGAAGAAGCTTTAAAGAACGTTGTAGAAGCAATAGAGTGTCATGTAGAAGGAATACTTTTAGATAATGAACCTTTACCTTTGGGAAAAGCGATCGAAGAATATGTCAATCTGCCAGATTATCAAGGAGGAACTTGGGCATTGGTTGATGTAGATTTATCCAAACTGGGTGGAGAAACGCAACGTATAAATATATCAATGGCAGAGAGAATTTTAGGAAAGATAGATACTTTTGCTAAAAGATCAAATAAGACTCGTTCTAAATTTTTAGCAGATGCAGCACTGGAATATATTGCAGTACATAGTCAAGATAACTAAAGCAATTTAATTTCTTATAAATAGTGTCAAAGCCAATAGCGGTGCATACTGATTATGATTGAGTATATTTAGAATTTATTTAGAATTACCAAATAATGTATAGGTATGAATATTTTCAAGGTCATCAATACGGGAAAAAACATATTATCTTCTCTCAATAGCAATAAATTACAAAATGAACTTAACTATATCCATCATCGTTCCTTTTTAGCTGACAACTTAAATAAATACTCTGAACAATTTAATCAGTTGAAGTACGAGACTGAACCAAAGCTGAAAAAAGTTATCTCCAGTGCTTTAATAGCATATAGTGGTGTTCTTAATACAATTGATTGCTATGACGATAATAGAGCAGTTTTAAACGAAGCTTCAAAGCTACACTCGAAAGAGCATTTAAGACATATTGCTAATAAGATCGTGATGCTTTGGTATCACAAGTATAGTCACAGTTTAGGGAATAATTGCTCTGGACTAATATTCACGGATATGCGTTAAATTCTTCATATAAAACCTGAAGAAGAAAATAGAGGCATGGAAGCAAGAGTTCGTATTTTAAAAAAGAATTTTGGAAGTATTGCAGAGAAATTAAATTTCACCAATGAAGGTTTATCTGAACCATCAAGGTCAGCATCTTCACATCCAGAACTATTGAATAGTCTTTTATTAGCTTATTTTAATCGAGTCTCTGACTATCAAAAGCTGTATGAAGATAGCAACAAAATTGCAAGACCAGTTTTCGATGAAGTACTTTCTTTACAGGATTTATTTCAAAAATAATTATGATGCTATTGAGTCATGGATAGAGGAAAATAAATTGGAAATAGCTAAAATAGATGAGTTTCCAGAACTTTACAACTCGTTAATACGATACAAAGCTTGTATGATGTTTTTAAAAGAGTTCTTTTTGTTCGATTATAATATACGTTTAGAAGCAGAACATTTAAGAATGAATCAGGTATTAGAAATTTTATTCTGCTTATTTGTATTAAAGATCTATGGCGCATGGGGAAACTCTCATTATTTTCCCGTTTAAGTTACAGTCTTGAATATATTTATATGAGGTTGTAGGGAATTTTCAAACCGATCCTATTTATCTATTTTTTGAGCTTTATTTTCATTTGCCTTTATTGATGCCGCCTTTAAGTAACAGGCTATATATTTTATTAGCGATCGCAATTAAAATTCTTTTGCCTAATATTTGTATCATTTGCCGAACTTGCTACTAATTCAAGTTTGCCTTTTTCATTAACAACCCAGTTTTGCGCTTCAATAACAGCAGGTTGAGTATTTTCAGTGGTAGTTAAATCCGACTCACCCGTACCTGTTTCAAACGCCTGTAAGATAATTTCTTCTGCTACAGAGGATCGAGGGTTGGCAGGCAAACCGCCGCTACCCGTAACGGTGAAATTCGCACCTGCATCAGCGGGGCATCCTGCTACTATTTGGTTACTAGAGTCGTTTGGTGTTTCGGGGAGTCTGGTTAAACTTTCGGCGGTGTTAAGTTGCAGTATTTCTAAAGCCACTGTGCCATCGATGCCAAACTCGGAAGAAGCGGTAATGTCGCTAAAGGAAGTAAGTTCGGGGCGCGATTCTAAACCAAACAGTTGCTGAGTCGTAATGTTGATGTTGCCTCCGTCGCCCATAAAAGCATTGGCGGTAATATCGCTGTTGGCTGTAGGATCGGCGATAATAAATTCGGCTGCAATATTTATGTTTCCGCCGTTACCTCCCCCTGTGGTTTCTGTCCCCGCACGAGTAGAGATTTGGCTGTTGTTATTAAGAATTAGATTCTCTGCTATTTGCAGGGTGATATTGCCTCCTTCCCCTGAGTTACTCTGGGCAATAATCGAACCGTTATTTAAAAAAACAGCAGCAGCAGTAATATTGATATCTCCTGCATTACCTTCTCCTTCGCCACTAACCGAAACCGCAGCCCCATCGGTAATATTTAATTCTCCTGTGGTAATGATAATATCGCCCCCCGTACCCGCAGCGGTTAGATAGGAAGAGGCAAACAAACCCGAAGCAATACCCGTTTCTGTGGGATCGATCAGGTTAATCTCGTCGCTGACGTTAACTGTCAGGTTTCCTGCCTTACCTGTGCCAAAAGTAGTGGTGATTGCCTGTGCGCCTCCCGTAGCGTTAAGTTGACGGACATAGAGGTTTAAATCTCCCGAAGCTGAATCGGTAAACGTAACTCTGGCTAACAAAGAGTTTTCTAAATCGATCGCGTTACTAGCATCGATCGCAATAT
>CAKZYI010000717.1 GCA_937884735.1 uncultured Pleurocapsa sp. | reverse complement strand
AACCAATCACTATGTTACTGGACGTGGTGGCGGTCGTGAAATTGATTTGCGCACCTTTGCCACTGAAGGAATGCAGCTATATGGTTCGTTAAAAGATATCATCGGCGATAACTTAGAGTTTAAACCCAATTTAAAACACAACCTTGATCGCGCTGATGATGTGGCAGAAAGTATTAAGCGCACTATTGATGAATATATCGATTGCCATAATATTAATGCACCTATAGAGCCAGAATATCAACCAGTATGGCAGCCAGCCACAGAAGTTTTGGAACTGGATTACCAGAAAAACAATATTACCTCTGTAGTTTGGTGTATCGGCTATAAAACTAACTTTAGTTGGGTCAACATACCCGTATTTGACGGCAAAGGCTATCCCCGCCACGATCGCGGTGTTACTAGCGCATCTGGTTTATACTTCCTTGGTCTTCCTTGGCTTTATACCTGGGGGTCAGGGAGATTTTCGGGAATCGCTAGAGATGCTGAATATTTATCTGACTACATCGCTAAAAGAACAAAATACGCCTATCCAGGGACGTTATTAGCCGTCAACGAAGCTGCGATCGGATCGTGAATCAATGGATAGTTATAGTTTGACGTTGTCGATCTGATTTGAAATATGATTCTGCCCCCCAGCCCCCAATTTTGGGGGAGTAGAGATAACTGTAAGTCCCCCAGATTTGGGGGATTTAGGGGGCATTTAAAACTAACCACTAACAAATTAAAATTATGCCTGAAGTTACTACTCCCGCACATAAAGCTGGTGATTTCTTTGTCGATTATGAAGAGAAAGTATTTCCCGATGTACAAGCCGAACCAGGAGAGAAAGCTTTAGTTACCTTTCATACCGTAGCTTTTGAAGGTTCAATCGGTTTGGTTAATTTATTACAGGCTACCCGCTTAATCCGCAAAGGTTTTGAAACTTCTGTCTTATTGTATGGTCCTGGAGTAACGTTAGGAATACAGCGAGGCTTTCCTAAAATTGGCGATGAATCCTTCCCTGGACATCAGGCGATGAATAACCAGTTAATTAAGATTATGGAAGAGGGTGCAAAAGTATACGCCTGTCGCTTTGCTTTGCAAGCACTATACGGACATGGAGAACCCTCTCTAATTCCTGGTATTACTCCGATTAATCCCTTGGATGTTTTAGATATTGTTTTGATGCATCGCAAGGATGGCGCATTTATTCTCGATACTTGGACAATGTAAACAGCGTTATTTATCATCTGTCATTTGTCATTAGCAAGCGCAAATGACCAAAAACTAAGGACTAAAATATGGATTATTCCCGCATCGTTAAAGCTGCTGCGGGACAAATATCTCCTGTACTCTAAAGCCGAGAAGGAACGATGGAGAAAGTTTTAAAAGCGATCGCCGATGCAGCTAAAGAGGGAGTTCAGTTAATCGTTTTCCCTGAAACTTTCATTCCCTACTATCCTTATTTTTCTTTTATTCAACCTCCCGTGTTGATGGGAAAGGAACACATGAGGCTATATGAGGAGGCGGTAGAAGTTCCTAGTCCCGTTACAGAAGCCGTAAGTAAGGCTGCTAAAGCCAATGAGATGGTAGTGGTGTTGGGAGTGAACGAACGGGATGGGGGTTCTTTATATAATACCCAGTTAATCTTTGATGCCGACGGTAGTTTGTTACTCAAGCGTCGCAAGATTACCCCAACCTATCACGAACGAATGGTATGGGGACAGGGAGACGGATCGGGACTGCAAGTATTAGCTACGGCTGTGGGTAAAGGCGGTGCGCTGGCCTGTTGGGAACACTATAACCCCCTGGCTAGATATAATCTGATGGCACAGCAGGAACAAATCCACTGCGCGCAGTTTCCTGGTTCGATGGTAGGTCAAATATTTGCCGATCAAACTGAAGTAACTATCAGACATCATGCTTTAGAAGCTGGTTGCTTTGTGGTTAACTCTACTGGCTGGCTGAGTCCCGAACAAGTAGCGCAAATCTGTCCCGACGAAGGCTTACAAAGAGTCCTGACTGGCGGTTGCTACACCACCATTATTTCTCCTGAAGGCGTGCCCCTATGCAAACCTATCACCGAAGGGGAAGGGATGGCGATCGCTGAATTGGACTTTTCTCTGATTACCAAACGCAAACGGATGATGGATTCAGTAGGACATTATTCCCGTCCCGATTTGTTGCAGTTAAAAGTTAATCGAGATTCTTATACTGTCTGTCAACAAGCTAATTCTCAAAATAATCATGCTACCCCCTCGATTGAGACTGCCGATAAGCGATCGCAAGATTCAGCTAATGAAGAAATATCAAATGATTCCAGTCCGACTTTACCTTTTATAAATAAATGGACAAACGAAAATTAATCACGCAATTACAGTCTCAGGGTTTGAAACTGCTCGATCGCGACACGGGAAGAAAAGGCGGTGCGGGACCTTCCGATCATAAAGCAGTCACGATAGATGGAACAACGGTAATGATACCCGTTCATACTAGTACTGCTGCTAAATCGCCATATACGATAGAGACAGATCGCGGTACGTCTCTACAGAAAGACGATCTCGCCATTGCAACTGTAGAATTCCCTCACCAACCCAAATTTTATCATCTCAATACTACCGATGGTATCCCCTATCGTCAAATTGCGTGATAACACAGTCATAACGTTTTAGCTACTACTGTATTGCAAACCTGCATTCGCTACAGTAACCGCAATACAGCCTGTCAATTTTGTGCGATCGAACAATCTTTAAAGGCAGGCAAAACCATTTCTCAAAAAACTCCCGAACAGTTAGCAGAAGTCGCCGAAGCAGCAGTAAGACTGGATGGGATAGAACAGTTAGTAATGACTACAGGTACACCCAACACTACAGATCGAGGTGCAGCCTATTTAATTGAATGTGCCAAGGCGGTTAAAGCCAGGGTTGATTTACCTATTCAAGCCCAATGCGAACCCCCCAATGATTTC
>CAKZYI010000716.1 GCA_937884735.1 uncultured Pleurocapsa sp. | reverse complement strand
ACTTAATAGAACAAACCGCTTTTCCCTGCCAATCTAAACTCCCCTGCTTGCTATCCTGTGTAGCTAAAATATAGTCGCCTTTTATTAAGGCTTGATGATTGCGATCGTATTCTGCCTCAATAGTTTCATTTCCTTGCAAATCGACAATTCCTTGTTTTCCGTTTCTGCTAACTATTGCGTGAGTTGTAATTTCTTCTCTGCTAAATGAATTTTTTTGTGAATCGCTGATACGAGTCAAATCAAAGTCAATTTCGTCATATTGCAAGGGGATAATTACATTTCCTGCTAAATCAACTACTCCTTTTTGATGGTTATCGCCAGCAAAAATATAACCTTGTTCTAAATTAACAATAAAGCTTTCCGAATTATAAATGAAAGGGGTTTTAGCATTTCCCTCACGATCTATAATGCCGTATTTACCTCTAAATTTTACTGAAGCATAGTTCCCCGCAAAACTTGCCGTAGAGTCCAAAACAGCAGGTACGACTATCTCCTTCTTGTCATCAATATAACCATACTTATAGCGATCGCCCTGTCTAAAATTGGTTAATTCACCACTAGAAGAATCTGATACCAAGTGAATTTTAGGATCGTTGACTAAAAAACTAACAATCCTCTGTTGCGATTTTGCCCAATTATATTGCCACAGGTCATTGGCAGTTCTATTTCTTAAAGGATTTGCGATCGCTATGGTTAAGACACAAACTAAAAGGATCGAACTAATAAAAACTAAGATTCTTTTTTGTCTGCGACTAATCATAATCATGTATTATATTTTGCTGCAAAAACAAATTTTATCTTAACGAATATCAGTTTTTTATACCTACTGCTAAAAGATATTATTTTAGACATACCCTTAGAGAAAAATTGCAACTAGGGCATTAAATAAAAATACCCAACATAAATTAAAGTAGTCTTTTTATAGTGACTTTTTTCAGATAAATAGCCAACCATGCTACACCAACAAAACGAAGTCATTGCCGAACGATATCAAATTATTACCATTTTGGGAGAAGGCGGGATGGGAAGCACTTATGCTGCTTTCGATCTAAAAAAATCTCAGTCAGTAGCAATCAAGGCTATCTCTTTGCGTGAAGCTAAGGATTGGAAAATTTTAGAATTATTTGAACGAGAAGCAAAAGTTCTCGCTGGTATCGATCATCCCTATATTCCTGATTACATAGACTACTTTGAACTAGACTCTGATGAAGATCGCCGTTTTTATTTGGTACAGGAGTTAGTCGCAGGAAAGTCTTTGGCAGAATTAGTAGCCAATGACTGGCATCCAACAGAAACTGAGGTAAAAGACATAGCAATTCAGCTACTGAATATATTGACCTATCTTCATTCAAGATCCCCCGCAATTATTCATCGAGATATCAAGCCGCAAAACATTATCCTCCGTCAAGATAATCGAATTTATTTAGTAGATTTTGGCGCAGTACAGGATATTTATCGTCATCAAGGAGATCTTGATAAAACAATGGTGGGTACTTTCGGCTATATGTCCGTAGAACAAATCCAAGGTAATGCTATTCCTGCCTCTGACTTGTATAGTTTGGGATGTTGTTTGCTATTTTTATTAACTCAAAAAACCCCAGCAGAATTTTCCACAACTTCCATGAAGCTAGATTTTGCCTCTCAAGTCGATGTTTCATCGAGTTTTCAGGTATGGCTAGAGAAAATATTAGAACCCCTTGCCGAAAATCGCTTTGCCTCGGCAATAGAAGCTGCTCAAGCTTTGCAAAACGAATCATCAGCTTTAGTTGTGATAGCGGATAAAGAAAATTTAAGCAATACAAAAAAATCACGACTTGCGCTCAGTCAGTATAAAAATAGCTTGAGATATACAATTTCACTGGGTTCTTATTATCCCGATCAAAATAAAAAACCATCTTATCTCTTGGCAAAAGTGGGTTTAACGATCGCTTCGTTGTTTATTGTGCCTGAAATTACCATAGTTGGCATATGTGTTTGGCTGTTTTATCTTGGTTCTTTTCCCAACCAGTCGAAATCAAAAAAAATAGCACTATCGGCTCCTAGTGTGGCTGAAAAATACATTGCTTTAGAGATTAGCCCCCAAACGTTTTGCTTAGAAAGAACTACAGGAATTGATGCATCAGGTTTGGTAAAAATAGATCGCCAGAAAGGAAAAACAGCAGATATTAAGTGGATTAATCGTTTAACAGGAGATGGACAACGCATTGTTATTGCCACAAGACAAGGCGATACTGAATGTCAGTATGCCTTTGGAGATAAGCATTTAAGCCAGAATGAAGCAGAAGAAATTATCGATCAAATCAATAAGTTCATCAAAAATACTTCTTGAATCATTAAAAAGCGATTCACACTGATAAATTAGTCTTCTGCAACCCTACATTGACAAATAAATTATAAACCATAACAAATGTAACGAAATGCAAAGTATAATAATCAAATTGGGTTGCAAAGTATAGCGACCTAAAGTAAAAACCGTTATTTGAGATTAGTATATTAAATGCGAGTTGCGATCGCCGGAGCAGGATTAGCAGGATTAGCCTGTGCAAAATATTTAGTCGATGCGGGACACGAACCCATCGTCTTGGAACGTAGAGATGTGTTGGGTGGTTTGGTAGCTGCCTGGAAAGACGAGGATGGAGACTGGTACGAAACAGGTCTACACGTCTTTTTTGGAGCATACCCCAACATGATTCAGCTATTTAAAGAATTGGGTATTGAAGATAGGTTGCAGTGGAAAGAACACACTCTTATCTTCAACCAGCCAGAGAAGCCAGGGACATATTCTCGTTTCGATGTTCCCAATATTCCCGCGCCTTTCAATGTAATCACATCAATTATCCGCAACAACGATATGTTGACTTGGACGCAAAAGTTTAAGTTTGCTGTTGGTTTATTACCCGCTATTATTCGCGGTCAGCAGTATGTGGAGAATATGGACAAGTACGATTTGCTGGCTTGGTTAGAGCAGCAGGGAATCGACGAGCGAGTAAACAGCGATATTTTTATTGCTGCTTCCAAGGCTCTGACTTTTATTAATCCCGAAGATGTTTCGGCTACTATTCCTTTGACTGCGATTAATCGCTTCTTAAAAGAACGTTATGGTTCAAAAGTAGCGTTTCTCGATGGCTCACCTACAGAAAGGTTATGTCAGCCTATGGTTGATTACATTACCGAAAGAGGTGGAGAAGTTAAACTGAACGCTCCTCTTAAAAAGATTATGACCGACGACAATGGCGAAATTAATGGCTTTTTGCTCAGAGGTTTAAACGATGCAGAAGACAAAGTGTTAGAAGCCGATGCTTATGTATCAGCTATGTCGGTAGATGCCCTAAAACTAATGCTACCCGAACCTTGGAAAGAAAAACCTTTCTTTAAAGAAATGTCCAAACTTGAAGGAGTAGAAGTTATTAACCTTCATCTTTGGTTTGATCGCAAGATTACTGAAATCGACCATTTATTATTTTCGCGATCGCCTTTATTGAGTGTTTATGCTGACATGAGTAACACCTGTAAAGAATACGCAGATCCAGATAAGTCAATGCTGGAATTAGTACTTGCTCCTGCAAAAGAATGGATAGCTAAATCTGACGAGGACAATATCGAAGCAACGATGTCAGATTTAAAAAGTCTAATTCACCAACAT
>CAKZYI010000715.1 GCA_937884735.1 uncultured Pleurocapsa sp. | reverse complement strand
GATCGCCACGATAAGTTTGGTTAGGGAAACCAGAAATACAGCCGTAACGATCTACAAGAGAGCGTAGTGCTTCATAAGCCCAGTCTGTAGGGGATACGTCGCGCAGTTGATTGACGTTAGTTACCTGGGGTAGATTGCCTGATTCTAATTTTTGATAATTATTGATTTGTTGAAGAGTATTATTTACTGCTTCTTTGTCAGCAGAAATACTTTGTGCGCTAACACCATTCGCAGCGAATAATGAAGCTGCGAAAAGAACTGGAGCAATTTTTGCAGTTTGCCAAAATAGTTTATTCATTTATACGTATCCTCACACACCTTAATAAAATATAAATTTACTGAGAACATGTAGTATCAACTACAGTACTTCTTGACTATAGGTGATACAAATTCTAATAAATTATTCGACCAGTATAATCAATCTTTAGTTAGATAATTAAAAAGCGGTGCCATTTTAAAGATCGCACACTAGTTGACATAAAATAAGGCAAAGCCCACTTATCGGCTTCGCCTATATGACGTGTTGATTATTGATTAAATTAATCTTGGAAATCTAGAATTTAAATCTTGTGCGAATAGCACCGACGATTACAGTATCATTATTGTCATCGTGGTTGGGATTAAAAATTGCATAAACACCAGGAGTAATTGCGATGTTGTCGCTCAAAGGAAACTTATAAAGAGCTTCACATAGATAAGAAGTATAGGGAACTTCATAAATATCAATGCCAGCATTCAATGCAGCTTGGTTTTCGTCAGTATCTAAGTCGGCAATAAACTTGGGTACCATACCACCAGCAATAGAAAGTTGAGAACCCTCTTTGACTAAGTCTAGTACCGAAGCATTTGCGCCCCAACTCCAGATTTGTCCAGAAGCGTTATTGTCTTCACCTTCGACAAGACCTGTGACATCGGAAAAACCACCCCAACCAGCTAGGACAATTTTTTCACCAACTTCAAACTGTGCGCCCAAACCAATTTTGTTGGCTACAGTATCAATCTCGCCAAAAGGCTCAGTAGCGTTACCACTTACAGTACTACCAGACTGGTTGACACTATCAGCAGTTTGAAAATTACGAACATAAGTTGCAGTTAATTCTAAAGCCTCAAGAGGAGAAACTTGTAACTGTGCGCCCGCGCTGAATGAGCCGTTAAATAAACCTTCGCTTTGTGCAGAATCTTGGGCATCATCAGTTAAATACAACGCATTGATGCTTACTCTGTCTTCGATCAGCTCTAGGTTAACACCAGCACCAGCACTTTCCGTACCACGGAAGACAATGGGGTTGCGACGGCTGAAACGAGATAATGCACCACTGTTACTACTTTCTAAAGCGGGGTTGGAAACGGCAAAGATATCATCCAAGTCTAAACCAAAAGGTCCCACCCAAACACGGATTTTTTCGCCTACGGGGAAACGATAGTGTAAATCGGTCACTTCAATATCGAAACCATTATCAGTATCAAAGCCCAAACGAGCAGAGTTAGTACCTGTTAGATCTGAGCCATATCTAGTAATGTTTCCACCTTCTAGCCTAGTTCTTAAACGGTCTTTACCAGTGAAACTAGTATCAAAGTCTAAACGAACACGACTGCTAAAAGCGGTTTCTGCATCGATTTCAGTTTCGTCTTCAGCTTCATCAACGTCATCGTCGTCAAAATCGCCATCTCCATCAAAGTCACCGATGCTTCCTTCTAAGAAAGCATCTATTTCATCATCAGAAACATCGTCATCTTCATCGGTCTGAAGTTCATTTTCTGCTTGAGCTCTCAAATCTGTACCACCGCCAAAAGCGTCAGTGATAGCAAAGATCGCATTACCCTGTAGCTTAGTAGTTGTGGAAAATTGACTATCTTCTAGTACCGCAGTGCGACTTTCGATTTCATCAACTCTGCCACCAAGAGTAGCTAACTCTGCCTCAAATTCTTGAGTTAAACGAGTGATGGTGTCCAAATCTTCAGAACCAACACTTTCTTGAGAAGCAATGAGACGTTCAATTTGGTTTAAGCAAGAGTTTAAACCAGCAGCAAACTCATAACGGGATAGGGGTTGATTTCCACGATAAGTTTGGTTAGGAAAACCAGAAATACAGCCGTAACGATCTACAAGAGAGCGTAGTGCTTCATATGCCCAGTCTGTAGGAGATACGTCACGCAGTTGATTGACGTTAGTTACCTGAGATAAGTTGCCTGGCTCTAGCTGTCGATAGTCGTTGATTTGTTGAAGAGTATTATTGACTGCCTCTTTATCAGCAGAAATACTTTGTGCGTTTACACCATTAGCTGCAAACAGCGAAGCTGCAAAAAGAACTGGAGCAACTTTTGCGGTTTGCCAAAATAGTCTATTCATTTATACGTATCCTCACACACTTGAATTAAATAACCCAAAAGTAATGTTAGAGGAGCAAGCTAATGAGGCAGTTAAATCAATGTAAAGCAGAGGTTAAAAAGTTAAGAGATTTAGAACAATGAAGCAATGACCACTAAATATTAACTGACAGCTAATGACTAATAATCAATGACAGTCTTAGTTTCTTTTCCCTGTGACAATATACGTAACTCTTTGGCTAATATTGGTAGCGTGGTCTGCCATTCTTTCTAAATGACGAATAGTTAACCCCAAAAGTAAAATTGGTTCGACTACTCCTGGGACATCTTTTTGAAAAGCAATAACATCATAAAGGCGAGCGTAATCGTCATCTACAATATCATCCAATTCCTTAACCCTTGCTCCCGCGCTAGGATCTAAATCTGCCAACGCGACTAGACTAGTAGCCAGCATTAACTGAGCGTGTTCTGACATTTGAGCAATACCCTCTAAGGCTTCATGAGGCGGATATTTCATTAATTTAACCGCCATTTCGCTCAAGTCTTCTGCATAATCACCAATACGCTCTAAATCTCTGACTAACTGCATCAAAGCACTTAGCAAACGTAAATCTTGGGCAACAGGTGCTTGTAAAGTCATCAGAGTGGCACAGTCTGACTCGATTTGACGATAATAAACGTCAATCTGCTTTTCGATGTTGCCAATTCTTTGCACAGCATCCCCATCCTGCTCAAATAAAGCTTGATGGCTCAAGCGGAATGATTGTTCTACTAAAGTTCCCATTCTTAGTACTTCTTGCTGTACTCGCCTTAAAGAGCGTTCTAGTTGATTTTCGACTGAACGTTTCGCTTTTGGTGATAAAGTCACTGATTATTATATTGATTTGATTAAATAAAATTTGAAATATGTCTTATATTAATAGCAAAAAATCTAAAATTTTGCTTATGAATTGTATTGTACATAGCAAAATAAGCTATTTTATCGGCAATTTTTTCTGGGGCAAAATAATTTCAATCCACGCACCACCCAAAGTAGGATGATTTTTGGCTAATATCTCTCCATCATGGGCTTGAATTATCTGCTCGACAATGGCTAATCCTAAACCGCTGCCATCTAGAGATAGACTACCATCTTGTTCTCTAGTACGGGATTTATCTCCGCGATAGAGTCTTTCAAAAATGTAAGGCAAGTCAGTCTCATTAAATCCTGTACCAGAATCAATGATATCAATTTTGATTTTTTGGCTATTGGAACTGTTCTGGGATTCAATCGGGCACACTTGGACTAAAATATTTTTTTGTACTGAATTGTGCTTAATAGCATTATCCAAAAGATTGAGAAAAACTTGAGTTAAACGAGAACGATCGCCTACAACCATTAAGCTTCGATCGCCTGAATAGGATAAGGTAACTTTTTTACGACTGGCGATCGGCTCTAAAGTTAACCAAACTGATTCGATTAAATCGTGTATTTCAATCTCTTCATATTAAAGAGTACGCTCTGGCGCAGCCTGTAATTGTGTCAAATCTAACCATTCTTGAACTAATTCGATCAGTCGATTGGTTTCTTTGAGCATTTGAGTTACCCAACGTCGCTCAGGATCTTGCAAACGCCGCTGTAAATTTTCGGCTACGAGAGAAATAGAGGTTAGGGGGTACGTAATTCGTGGGTAAGATCGGAAAAAGTGCGATCGCGCGACCTCGCTAACTCTACTAGAGGCTGACGATTCTCGATGAAAACTCC
>CAKZYI010000714.1 GCA_937884735.1 uncultured Pleurocapsa sp. | reverse complement strand
CTATCAACCAGATCTCATACTATTCGATGGAATCATTGCCGATTTGGGTGTCAGCTCGCCCCAATTGGACGTTGCCGAGAGAGGATTTAGCTTTCGCTCTGAAGCACCTTTAGATATGCGAATGGATCGATCGCAAGGAATTACTGCCCAAAAGATTGTAAATCATTGGAAAGAGGTGTCTCTGGCTGACTTAATTTATACCTATGGGGAAGAGAGATTTTCACGGCGTATTGCCAAGAAAATTGTTCAGCAACGCCCTTTTCAAACTACTACAGAATTGGCTAGTGCGATCGCATCTACTGTACCAGGAAAATATCGTCACGGTAGAATTCATCCTGCTACAAGAACGTTTCAAGCTTTACGAATTGAAGTTAATCAAGAATTAAAATCATTAGAGAAGTTTATTGAAGTTGCTCCTACCTGGCTTAAACCTAATGGCGTTATTGGCATTATTAGCTTTCATAGTTTGGAAGATCGCATTGTAAAGCATCGCTTCCGCGAACATGAGTTATTAAAAGTAATCACTAAAAAGCCGATCGTGGCTCAACCAGACGAACAAAGAGAAAATCCACGATCGCGATCGGCTAAACTTCGATTTGCAACCAGAATTTAGTTTTTCCGTCCCTCAGAAAAACTTGGAAATACTTTACCTTAAAATATTTTAAAATCCTATCCATGTTGAAAACTGTAGTTTTGTAACGATCGTGAAGTTTGAATAAAAAAAATAAAGAGTTACTTAAAGTGAACGTCCAACAAAGAAAATTTAAAATATCAAAAAGAAACAAAAAAGCGATCGCACTATGTAATGCGATCGCTTTTTTAGTTTCCAAACTTATTTCAAGATAGAACTTGTTTAACTATTTAGTCAGCAAAGTTTTTAGTTTGATAATCTAAACCAGTTACAGTGCCTTGAATGTCAACTGTTCCATCTCCATCTGATGAGGGATTAACGGTAATTGCACAAGTTTCAGTCTCGACACACGCAGTACCATCTTTTTGAGTATCACCAGGAGTATAGTCTTGGAGATTAAGAGAAGGAGTCTGATTGATACCAGAATAGGTAGTGGGAATAGCAGTAGTTCCCGTGGAAGAACTTTTAACTCCTTCATTTTCATCTAAGACGAAATCGTTATCACTATCGGTATCTTGATAGTCTGCACCATCATTTGCACCATCGCTGTTCAATGGAGTACCACCACCGATTTCGATTACGTCAGGAATGTTGTCACCGTCATCGTCTAAATCTTGGAAGTTTTTAATCTGATCTCCATCAATATCCTGATTAGCAGCTGACTTTTCGGTTGAATCCAAAATACTGTTATCATCACTATCTAAATCTCTGTAATCTGGAAGTGAATCGCCACTAATAGAACTATCGCTATTTACAGGGGAAGTAGTTAAACTAGTATCGCCAGCTTCATCTGCATCGAGAATGCCATCGTTGTCACTATCTGTATCTAGATAGTCTACTTTATCCGTATTATCAGTGTTTACAGGAACACTGTCTATATCATCTGAAGCTGTTTTGCCAGATTCATGTCTATCAGAGATATTGTCATCATCACTATCTGTATCAATATAGTCAGGGTTATCTGTACCATAACTATTTAGTGGAGTATCACCCACAGCAAAACTACCGCCAGCATTTGCTTCATATTTGTCTGAGATGTAGTCATTATCGCTATCGGAGTCAATATAGTCATAGATATTATCACCATCACTATCAGCAGGAGTAGTACTTGAAGAAGTAATACGAGCTTCAATGCTATCGGAGATGAAATCATTATCACTATCTTCGTCAGTATAGTTATAAGTACCATCGGTGTCTGAATCTAAAGGAGTAGTCCTAGTAGCTCATCCCCTGCTTCAATGAAATCGGAAATAGAATCGTCATCACTATCATCATCATGATAATTAGGTGTATAGTCACCATCTGAATCGATAGCCCCATCATCAGTAATATTTAATGTATTACCATCTGAATCTTGTGGAGGATTGGGAAGATTGATAGTCAACTCTGTCCCAGGAATAGTCATAGGACTAGTGCCAGTATTTTCAATATCGCTAGGATAATGTAACTCTACAACATCAGGGATATTGTCATTATCATCATCTAAATCTTTATAGTTAGGAATACCATCTCCATCTAAATCGGCAGTTTCACTGCCACCATCACGAGCAAATTCATCGGAATCTAAAATACCATTGTTGTCAGCATCTCCATCCCCACCAGGTAACACACCAGGAGGTAGTGGTGGTAGACATTTATCATCTGCATTACAAGTAGGATCGTTAGAAATTTCTTTTAAGATTTTAAGTTTAGCAGCTCTTGTAAAATCATTAAATCCTTCCGCTAAGAGAGTAAACGAGTTATTTCCACCAACTACTTGACTTCTGTAATAATCATCAATTTGGTCTTCAAATAAACTGTAGATTGTACCTTTGTGTTTGTGACTACCAGCTTTGCTACCGTTGATAGGCAAACCATTGATAGTAATACCCAATGAGATCGCATTATCTCTAGCATCTGTTAGAGGAGGACAATCCAGAGTATATCCACATTTATTTTTCATATTGCCATGTTCATCTGCTGGATTTCCAGGAAAAGAAGTATTTTTGGAAATACCATCACCAGATACATCAATTACAAGGCGATTGCCATCATATTCGTTGTTTTGAATCAAGGAAGTAGCTTCTGTAATTGCCATCTGAATATTGGTACCGCCACCCACTTTAGTTGTAGTTCCATTGATGGTGATATTGCTGTTTTTTCTCTTTACCGCATTTATGGCATCGATAAATTCTGTTAATCCGTCAATACTTTCACCATCTTTTTTTAGCTTGAACCAACCTATATCAGTAACTCTCTGATGACCCCAAAACTGCATATTTACAACCATTCCTTTGGGAAGTTCTTTAATGGCGTCTTGTACTTCACTATCCTCAAAAGCCTTAACATAGCCTTGGACTTGTTTTTTATATTCGCTGTTGTCAACACTACCAGAAACATCAACAGATAATACTAGTTCTAAACTAACTGTTCCGTCGTCTTCAGGAACTTCAGGGACTTCAGGAACTACAGGAACTACATGAACTTCAGGAATTAAAGATTCTGTTTTATTATCAACTACTAAAACAACGTCTTGATAATCTTGATAATCTGCATTGCCACTTAATTCAACTAGATATAATTCTTCGTAATCCTCCAAGCCTGCCAACATATCACTGATAGATGCTTGGTCAAAAGCTGCACCCCTATCAGGTACTGTATCGCCCGAACTTAACAAGTCAGTATCATATGCCTCGTATGCTTGAGTAGACGAGGATCGACAAGACATTTGATTTGCATTAGCAAACTTGTATTCAAAGTCTAAATCATTTACGGAATCAACATCTGCAATAGTGTAAACATCTCCTTTAGACATCGTCGTTAGATAGGTTCCATCATCGTAAACATCTACCGTAATGTCTGCCTCTGGATCTCTACTTCTACATTGAAAAGCAGAATCAAGATAGCGAAGCTCTAAACCTTGAACACCATTTGATGCTAATGCTTTTTTTGTTCCTGCTGAAGTAATAAGTCCACCTATCATCAAAATTCCAATGATAGTTTTGGCAGTAAGTTTTTGTAGATTAATAAATTTAAGCATTTAAGTTATTTTTCTTTTTTCCTAATAAACGATATTTGTATAGATTAGTTTCGATTTCTCTGTTTTCAACTGACCTTACTGAACAGTAAATCAAGAATAACAGTGGAAAATATATATCGTAAATTCCTAGAAACACCTAAGTTTTGATGTAAAACAACTGTGTTCTATTGATTTTTTAAAAAAGCTTTTATGAAGACTTTCAAAAAAAGCGTTTTATTAAAATCTTTTGAATATATGCTATTTATCTGCATTTTCTTACTACGTAAAAACAACTATATTTCTTAGAGTCAGGTTGTTGACTTTGGTTTTTAAATACACATAAAGCTAAGTGCTCAACCTAAAAATGCCTAGTTTTAATTTGATTGACCAATTTATTATTTGACACAAAGCAAAACTTAATTAAGATACAATCTAAAAAAAAAAACAGCATTTGATTTTAATATTTTTAATATGATTAAGCTAAATAATTAAAAATATTCTTGAATGATTAGAAAAATGCTTATTTGGGGTAAACTCTATAAATTGTCTAATTGATTTAAGTAAACGATTACAATCTATAAACCGTAGGGCTGGCTTTCTAGATAAATATACGTAAAATAGTTAAAGTCAAACTCTTATAGCAAAGACAGGAGATTGTAAATTGAAAAAGATAGAAGCTATTATCAGACCTTTTAAATTAGATGAAGTCAAAATTGCTTTAGTTAATGCTGGAGTTGTTGGAATGACGGTTTCTGAAGTGAGAGGCTTTGGTCGTCAAAAAGGTCAAACCGAGCGTTATCGTGGTTCTGAGTATACTGTAGAGTTTCTACAAAAGCTCAAGTTGGAAATCGTTATTGAAGAAGATCAGGTAGACATGGTGGTAGATAAGATTATTGCTGCGGCTCGTACTGGAGAGATTGGCGACGGCAAGATTTTTGTTTATCCTGTGGATCAGGTTGTTCGGATTCGTACTGGAGAGAAAAACCTAGAAGCCGTTTAATGTGAGTCTTATTTATTTAATTCATAATTGAATTTAGCCCCCTCAATTTGAGTCAGCTTTTATAAATAAGGGTGCGATGCGACTCAAGCCTTTATCCACAGTAGACTGACTGTTAAAGACGGGGGGACTTTCTTTTGATTGGTGATGACTGAATAAAACTCAAGAGAAAGTGAAATTAAAAAAAGGAAAAAAGCAGAAAAACTAGATATTGATTATTGTCTTAGTTGCTAGCTGATGTAAAACTAATCGTTGATTGCTAGCTGTAATTCTTCAATAATTTTGTCTTCCTTGCCTAATACCCATTGAGAAAAGCGTCTGGCTAATACAGGAGCAAATACTAAAGTGCTGGTAAATCCTGAAAAGAGATAGATTCCTTTGGTACTGGCTAAATTTCCGACTAATGCGATCGCCTTATTATTAAAGGCTACCAAACAACTATGGCAAGTGCCAGGAATGTCTTCTAGTAAAGGCAGTACGTTACTTACCTGTTCGCGAATTTGAGCCTCTGCGGCAAAAGGATTCAACTTTGCTTTGGGGTTAGGAGCGATCGCGCTTATTTGTCCCATGCAAATTCGACCATCTATAAACTGTACTGCACCAGGGTCTAGAATTGCTTTGATAGCCAGATCGTAAGGCGGATTCCAATCATTAGTTTCTAATTCTTTGCCTTTGGCTTCAAGCATGAATCTCTGCTGTACTGCGGGCATTACTACAGTGCCTAGTTCAAAATCCACAGGAGGAGTTATGATTAACTGAGCATGGGTATAGTAATTTTCAACTTCAATGTTTGCCTGTTGTAAAAGCGAGCGCGATAGTCCTCCTCCACAGATTACCGTGTTATCTGCACGATGAGTATTGTCGTGAGTTTTGACTCCCACTACATCTTCTCCCTGACGTAATAAATCGACTACCTGCTCATAGATAATTAGGCCGTTATTTCTTTTAAAAGCTTGAATATAAGCTTCAGTAGTTTTCTGGGGATTAATGTGTCCGTGGGGTAGTTTTAATGCTCCAGAAATAGCATTGGGATTTAGAAGCGGCTCTAAAATACAGGCATCGTTAACGCTTAGTAGTTCTGGAGTAGTGGCAAAGCGATCGTAATTTTGAGCGATCGCTTTTGGCTCGTCTTGTCGATCTATAGTTAAAATTAGATCTACATCTCTAAATTCCGTATCGGCATCCAATTCTTGAGAAAGATGGCGATGTAGTTCAATACCTTCTTCTCCCAAAGTTCGAGTCAATCTATCTGTTCCCGACCAATAAGCCAAACCGCCATAGCTATACACCGTGGCATTATCAGGAATTGGATCTTTTTCAATCAACAGTACTTTTAAGCCTTGTTGACTCAATTCATAAGCCAAACAGGCTCCTGTTATTCCTGCACCAATTACAATCCAATCGTACATACTTTGTTTGCTAACTACGTTTAAAGTTATCGGTTCGTAGCGAGAATCAAAGATTCCCCTAGAGCTTTTCCTTAAAGAAACCATTGCCTAAAAAGCATCAAGGTGGTTTGGTTAGCCGCACCTTCAAAGCGTATAACTTTTAAAGAGATCGCTCAATCTTGTTGTTGCTGATTGCCAAATTCCTTCTTGCTCATTAATATCCTAATCTGTTGAGGTACGCTCAGGGAAAATTTTTTGCGTTGTGAACCACAGGGCGCGATCACGTTTAGATATTAAATACATCAATTAGGATTAGAGAAATCGCCTAATCTCATTTAAAGTAACTAGTCTTTGGTAATGGATTGATTGTCAATGAGTAATAATGCACAGTCAATAAAAATTGCCTGACTCACGATAAATAGGCTGCTAAATAAATTGACGATATATTCATAAGCACTGGCACGTCTGGCTTTCACTGTTAAGTAAAATACGCAATAGTGAAAATTGCTAGTATTCTCCAAACTATCATGGGATTTTAGTAGAATAATACATCAAGTCTCGGAACAAAGCAATTTCGTAAAAACATTCTCAATAAGACCCTTTAATATTTCTTTACTTACAAATTATTTACACATTTAGTATTTTCACAACGCTGTAATGCTATTTCGATTTAAGAATAGGGTGAGCATTACAAAATATCTAAAAGATTAAAATGTCCTAATCTCTGTAGCTAATTGCTAATATCTAAAAATCTGGAAGTATGCAATTAATAATTATCAATTGCATACTTTTTAATGTAATGCCTTGTTTTTTTATTAACCAAACTCGTATAGCTATGACAAAAACTAATCTTGTTTACGTAATTTCGATTTAGCTTGTTGCCAAAGAGATTCTAACTCATCAATTTTATATTCATTTAAAGAGCGACTGGCTAACTTTTCCATGATGGCCAAACGTTCTATAAAGCGATTATTTGTTCCCTGTAAGCCATCAAAAGGATTGATATCGTACCAGCGGGCAATATTAATAATGGTAAATAACAAATCTCCCAATTCTTCTTGCTGATGGGCTTTGTATTCTGTAGCTAGGGCTTCTTTGAATTCCCCCAATTCTTCTTCAAACTTATCCCATACTCCTTCAACATTTTCCCATTCAAAACCAGCACTCGCAGCTTTTTTAGATATCTTCATTCCTGCCATTAATGGCGGTAAACTTCGGGCATAGCGCGTTAGTTTGCGACTGAGTAACTTTGCTTGTTCGGAAGTTTCGCCTTTTTCTTGAGCCTTTATTTGTTCCCAGTTTTGATTAACTTCCGCTGCACTGTTTACTTCTACATCACCAAATACGTGGGGATGACGACGAATAAGTTTTTCAGTGATTTTTGTGGCAACTTCTTCTAGATTAAAGTCATAGGCTTCACTGGCGATTTGCGTTTGCAAGACTACCTGTAACAACAAATCTCCCAACTCTTCGGCGATCGCATTTTTTGTCTCCTGATTGGATTGCA
The DNA here is from genome assembly GCA_937884735.1 of uncultured Pleurocapsa sp. GTDB lineage: Bacteria > Cyanobacteriota > Cyanobacteriia > Cyanobacteriales > Xenococcaceae > Waterburya. The sequence goes on along the minus strand of CAKZYI010000714.1, from coordinate 795 downwards.
TCTACTACTTCATAGGCTTCTTCTATTACATAGGGAATCAGAGTTTGAGGCGTTTGTGCCAAATCCCAAGGACATCCCCCATTAGGCGATCTTAGTTGTGCGACTACTTCAATTAATCGGTTTAAAGCATTAAGTATTGATTGGTTAGCGGTTGCAGAAGAATTCATAAATGAGGTTAGAAAGAATAATAATAACTTTATTAGTTTTTTAGCCAAAATTACGTTCAAAGTTGCAATTTAATTGACTGGTTTTAAAAGTTGAATTTATCTTTGCCTCAAAAATTATAGGTACAAAATTTGGATATTGAAGATTGAAAGAGTTATTAAACAAATAATACTAAAGCGATCGCGATGATACTGCGATCGCTTTAGTATTGTCATCATTATGCTGCAATACTATGAGTTAGCTCATTTAGTTTTTCTTCTAATACTGTCTGAGGAACAATACTTGTAAAACGAGCTACTATTTCGCCATGTTGAAAAATAATAATTGTGGGAATGGCTTGAACATTGTATTCGGTAGCGATAGTTTCGTTGTCATCAATGTTGGCTTTGCCTACTTTTACTTTTTCTGACCATTTGTCGGCTAGATCGGTAACAATAGGATTCATTACTTGGCATGGACCACACCATGCAGCCCAAAAATCAACTAAGACGGGAATATTGCTTTTAATTACTTCTGATTTGAAGTTTTCTGGAGTGAGGGTAAGATATTTAACGCTATTAGACATAATTTTCTCCTTTGATAAATTTGCTGATTTTGATATTTCTTGTCAGACTACTTGAGTAAGGTGAC
>CAKZYI010000713.1 GCA_937884735.1 uncultured Pleurocapsa sp. | reverse complement strand
GCCCCACGCTGTATTGATATCAATTTCAGCAGCAGAATATATAATACTGCAGTTAAGTCTTAATACATACGATATGCTGGGCATAAAGCCACAAGAATTGCTCAATCAGCCACTGTCTAGCTTGTTGAGTGAAGAAGAAATTATAGCGATAAAACAATGTTTGTCAGAAGATTTTGAGTGCGTCAATCCATTACCAATCAAACTAGTCAGGGATAGTAGTACCTTGCATTTCGATGGAATCGTTCATCGTCATCAAGCCATAATAATTATTGAGTTAGAACCAACTTTACCCAATAGAAAAGCAGATATTAGTTAAATCTATCGCTTAATTAAAAATCCCATTAATCGACTTCAAAAAACCAAGACCCTCAACGAATTGTGCAATGGGATTGTTCTTGAGATAAAATCTATCACAGAGTTTGATCGGGTAATGGTGTATCGGTTTGACCCAGATGGTTCGGGAAGCGTGATTGCCGAAGCCATAGAGGAGAATTTGGAACCATTTTTGGGTTTACACTATCCTGCCACTGACATTCCTAAACAGGCAAAATACCTTTATACTCTAAATCTGCTTCGTTTGATTCCTGACGTTAAATATGAACCAGTAGGAATAATTCCCCCCCTTAATCCTCTAACTAATAATCCTCTTGATATGAGCATGGCGGTGTTGCGTAGCATATCTCCTTTACATGCAGAATATTTAGACAATATGGGTGTATCCGCTACTATGTGCATCTCATTGGTAAAAAATAAACAGCTTTGGGGTTTAATTGCTTGTCATCACAATACACCCAAGAAGGTTAGTTATGAAACTCGTACCATCTGTGAATTTATCGGACAGATTATTTCTTTTGAGCTAGCTGCCAGAGAAAATAGTCAAGACTCTGAATATAAAATTAAACTCCAGTCTATTCAGTCGGAATTTATAGCGAGGATTTCCCATGAGCAAGAGCTAAAAACTGTCTTAATTCAAAACCCTGATAGTTTACTAGATTTAGTCGGAGCCGAAGGAGTAGCATTATCATTTGGAGATGAAATAACTCTCATTGGTAAGACTCCAGAAAAATCAGCAGTTGTAGATTTACTTCTTTGGTTAGATACTCAATTTCAAGCAGATGTAATTTACGAAACAACTCATTTAGCCCAAAGTTATCCTGCTGCTTCAAACTATACCGAAGTTGCTAGCGGTTTATTAGCCTTGTTGATCTCTAAAGTAGAAAAGACTTTTATTATTTGGTTTCGCCCAGAGGTATTGCAAACAGTGAATTGGGGAGGCGATCCCAATAAAGCAGTAGAGATTAAATCCGATGGAACTTTACGAATGTCTCCTCGAAAATCTTTCGCCCAATGGCAAGAAAGCGTTACACAAAGATCTTTACCCTGGAAAACTTGTGAAATAGAAGCAGCATTAGAATTACGCAGCTCAATTGTGGGTATTGTCTTGCGAAAAGCCAATCAGCTAGCCCAAGTAAATCAAGAATTGTCCCGTAGCAATACCGAACTAGATTCTTTTGCTTATATTGCTTCCCATGATCTAAAAGAACCTTTAAGAGGTATTTATAACTACTCCAGTTTCCTAATTGAAGACTATGGTGAAATACTTGGTGATGATGGTGCTGATAAACTCAACACTCTAATGCGGTTGACTCACCGTATGGAAGATTTGATTAATTCTCTGCTTCACTATTCTCGCTTAGGCAGAGCCGAGCTACAGGTAAAGTCTATAGATTTAAACAACCTACTGGAAGGCGTTTTAGATGTAATCAAAGCTAGCGCAAGGGATACTGAAGTACATTTTAAAATTCATCGTCCCTTGCCAACTATAAAATGCGATCGCACTCAAGTAAACGAACTTTTTACTAATTTAATTAGCAACGGCATTAAATATAATAAACAAAATAAAAAAATTATTGAAATTGGCTACCTGGATGGAGATAGCCAAATTGAGCTAGAAAAGGGTGTAACAGATGTGGGCGATACCAAAGAAAAAACTATCTTTTATGTTCGAGATAATGGTATTGGTATTAGAGAAAAACACGCCGAGTCAATTTTTCGCATCTTCAAACGACTCCACAGTCAGAGAAAATATGGCGGTGGTACAGGAGCAGGGTTGACCATTGCCAAAAAAATTGTCGAACGACATGGAGGTGAAATTTGGGTGGAATCTGTCTACACCAAGGGTAGTGTCTTTTACTTTACCTTACAATAATTGTTAAATGAACAAACCAAATAAGCGATCGCTACTGATAGTTGAAGATAGTGATGAAGACTTTACAGCTTTAGTCAGAATGATATCTAAAGCAAATATATCCAATCCTGTATATCGTTGTGAAGATGGGGAAGAAGCATTGGATTTTCTTTATGGGAAAGGAGAATATACTGATAAATTTATTGCACCTCGTCCGTCTGTGATCGTCTTAGACCTAAATTTGCCTGGTATTGATGGTAGAGAAGTGTTAACCACCCTAAAACAAAACCAAGATCTACGCATGATTCCTATCATTATCTTTTCCACTTCGTCTAATCCCAAAGACATAGATGCTTGCTATCTTCAGGGTGTCAGTGGCTATATAGTCAAGCCAATGAATATCAATATTTTAAATCAATTGGTAAAAACTTTTTTAGAATATTGGTTCCAATCCGTAGAATTACCTAATTAAATATTACTAGAGACTTAAGCCGTATTGATTAAAGTAAATTCGGGGTAAGCTAAACTCTTTATCCATTAGAAATTTAAAAAATATTTGATATAAGCAGGGTGGAAAGTCTTCTAGTTAGAAACTAAGGTAAGGAAAGACGTAAAAGAAATACTTATTCGATGCCATATCACAAACTTATCTCTTTGGTTTGAGATCGTTATGGTTTGTCTATAAATCGTTCGAATACTATATAAATAACTGCTGCACTTACTCACAAAATTACTCACAAAAATCAGCATCTACAGCAATCCGAATGCTTTTTTTGTCAGTAGCAATCAGAGTAGCAATAAACACTAATTTATCTTTTTTTGAATTTATCTCTTTTAAAAATACGAGGACATCATCATGAATAAGACAAAGGTAAAACCATCCACAGGGGAAGGTTGGGCTGTCCATGTTTACGATAGCGATCGCCACCTGCGGTTTACCCTAGAGCCTTCGCATATCTGGGCGTTCGGTTGGGGCATTGGAGTAGGTCTTCTATTAGCTATTATATGGTCTGCACTCCATGGCTTTTCCCATAGTTTCTCAAGCAATACCGCTACTCAAACCAACTTTTCTTCAACTCCTGAAGCCAGCTCTGGAGAAGACTTGTCCCCCGAGCCTACCAATTCATTTCCTTTCGGAATAGATTGATCATTTATCATGATTAGATATAGCTAACGCCTCAAGCTATAAGTTCAAATTATGAATTAAATAAAATAATTATGTCTTAGATTCCTACGGTTTGATCTCACAATGAGATAGACTTAAATCAATGAAATATAAAACAGTGATTGACTTAAGTCTATTTAATATTGACTATTAGCCCCAAAATATAATCAAGGAGGTATTACAACGTGGATTTTTTATCCGATTTTTTGACACTTTTCATAGGAAAGTTACAGTCTCCAACACTCGGCTTTCTGATTGGTGGTGTAGTCGTTGCCGCCGTTAATAGCCGACTGCAAATTCCAGATGCAATTTATAAATTCATCGTCTTCATGCTGCTTTTGAAGGTTGGTTTGAGTGGCGGTATTGCGATCCGCAATGCCAATTTGCTAGATATGCTATTGCCCGCAGTGTTCGCCATGATCGTGGGAATCTTAATCGTGTTCATCGGACGCTACACATTGGCAAAGCTGCCGAACGTTAAAACTTTAGATGCCATTGCGACTGCGGGGTTATTTGGTGCTGTGAGTGGCTCTACCCTTGCTGCCGCCTTAACGCTCCTAGAAACGGAAGGTATCCAATATGAACCCTGGGCAGCAGCACTCTATCCCTTTATGGATATCCCCGCACTTGTGACTGCGATCGTTTTAGCTAGTCTGCATAGCAGCAGCAAACGTGCTATTGCAACCGAGGATCTCAGCAAGAAAGAGTATCTTAGCAAGCAGCGCGTTGCCGCAGGCGCGTATCCTAGTCAGCAGAGCGGTACCCCAGACGCATATCCTAGTCAGCAGAGCATTACTGCCAGCGGCTATCCTAAAAGACAGGGCAGTGGTCCAAAGAAAGTGAAAATATGGCCCATTGTGAAAGAAAGTCTGCAAGGATCTGCTCTCTCCGCACTGCTTCTTGGTCTTGCTTTAGGCATGTTAACTCGTCCAGAAAGTGTTTACGAAAGCTTTTTCGATCCCCTCTTCCGCGGTCTGCTTTCAATACTGATGCTGGTAATGGGTATGGAAGCCGCCGCAAGACTGGGCGAGCTGCGCAAGGTAGGTCAATGGTACGCCATATATGCTTTTATAGCACCACTGCTACATGGGCTTATAGCTTTCGGTTTTGGTATGATTGCCCACTTCGACACAGGCTTCAGCCCAGGCGGAGTAGTAATACTAGCTGATATCGCTGCTTCTAGTTCAGATATCTCAGGACCACCCACTTTAAGAGCTGGTATTCCTTCAGCCAACCCTTCAGCCTATATCGGCTCTTCCACAGCTGTCGGCACGCCAGTTGCTCTTGCCATAGGGATACCCCTATTTATCGGGCTTGCCCAGGTGCTAATGGGTAGCTGATCCCAAACTGGAAGCAATCTGCCGATGCTCCCTTGACTCAGCAATCAGTGAGACGACTATATCGGCGCGATAGCAAACCATACTGGCTTTTTCCTAAGTTTCCATATAATTTAATAAATTAACAAACACATATATCAAGAGGTAACCAATATGACTCAGCAAGCCACGAAGCTCGTTATCGTCACCGAAAAGTTGCTGCTAAAAAAAATTGTCCAGATCATCGATGAAGTCGGGGCTACTGGCTACACAGTGGTACCTGCTGGTGGTAAAGGCAGTCGCAACTTACCTTCGTCAGGACAACCTACCGTCTCGTCCGACAACTTTTCGAATATAAAGTTTGAGGTGCTTACCCCCAATCGGGATATGGCGGTGAAGATTTCAGATGAGGTCGCAGCGCAGTTTTTCGACGATTATTCGGGTATTGCCTATCTGTGCGACGTAATGGAGATACTGCACGCACACAGTTTCTGACTCAAAATCCAGCCAACAAAATCAAAGAAGCTGGGGTATGACCTTGGCTTTTTGATTGCTGTATTTCTTTATTTTCCATCATTACGTATACGTCAATACCAAAAAGAGATGCTTATATCAAGCATCTCCATAAAGTAAAAGCAAACTTTTAAGGGTTAATTGTTAATCAGGTATACCAAAACAAACAGCAATAACCAAATAGCATCAACAAAGTGCCAGTAAATTTCGGCTGCTTCCACGCCAAAATGACTTGTGGCAGAATAATGTCCCTCTTGGCGCGATCGCCATAAAACACATAGAATTAATAATACGCCTGTTAATACGTGCAAACCGTGAAATCCAGTCAAAACGTAAAAACAACTAGCGAGCAAATTATCTGTCAAACCGAACTCGGCATGAGAATACTCATAAACCTGTCCAGCCAAGAAAACTGCTCCCATAGCTGCGGTAATGGCAAAATATTTTTGTAAGCCTTTGACATCATCGCTGGTCTTTAAAGCTTTTTGCCCTTCGTGCATTACAAAGCTACTAGCTACAAGAATTGCAGTGTTGATGATAGGAATCAACAACTCAAATTCTGGCATTCCTTCAGGAGGCCAAACAGGCATAATCGCACGATAAATAAGCAACGCGGCAAAAAAGCCGAGAAAGGTCATACTATCGGAGATTAGGAAGATATACAGACCAATCATCCGAAAATCAGGATGTTCGTGATGTCCGTGTTCGGCTTCTTGTTCTGATGCGATCGCAATTTGGGCTTTGTTATCTACTGTTGAACCTTGCATAAATCAATCTTTTGTTAATTGAAAAACTTTATAAGTTTATAAATTTGAGGGAGTCAGAGATAATCTGGAAAAATATTTATCCTTTATCCCCGATCCCTTATGGGCGATGGGAAGCGCGGACTAGAGCGATTCCCTTAAGAAATGCTTTCAAACTAGCTTCCTTCTGCGGTAACGGTTGCCAACATATCTTCTACATCTTCATCCCCGTCAATACTTTCAGTATCTATACCATAATCATATGGGCCAGCCCATAATACAGGTTCTTCCTCAAAGTTTTCAATAATTGGAGGAGAAGCTGTCTGCCATTCCAAAGTTAGAGCTTGCCAAGGGTTACGAGGTGCTTTTGCTCCTTTAAGCCAACTCCAAACCGCATTAATAATGAAGGGAAAAGTAGATAATGCCAGTATATAAGAGCCAATAGTACAAACCATGTTCAAAGTTTGAAACTGAGGATCGTAAAGAGCTATACGACGATTCATACCCTGCAAGCCTAGCTGGTGCATTGGCAGAAAAGTAATATTAAAACCAATATAGGTCATTACAAAGTGAACTTTGCCCCAGGTTTCGTTCATCATTCGTCCTGTCATTTTAGGAAACCAATGATAGACAGCCGAAAACAGAGCAAATACCGAACCGCCAAACAAAACATAGTGGAAGTGGGCGACTACAAAATATGTATCGTGGACGTGAATGTCAAATGGCACAGAAGCCAACATAACTCCACTCAAGCCACCGATTAGGAATAAAGAAACAAAGCCGATGGAAAAGAGCATGGCACTATTGAGATTAATCTTACCGCCCCAAATAGTCGCACACCAGCTAAATACTTTAATCCCCGTCGGTACGGCAATAATCATGGTGGTTGCCATAAAGAACATTCTCAACCAGCCAGGAGTACCGCTGGAGAACATATTGTGTGCCCAATCAATCATTCCCTAAAAGCTAATGGCTTAACTAGAATAGGCGATCTCACGATAGCCAAATACGGGTTTACGAGCATGAACGGGTAAAACTTCGGAAACTGCGCCAAAAAAAGGCAGGATC
>CAKZYI010000712.1 GCA_937884735.1 uncultured Pleurocapsa sp. | reverse complement strand
ACCTGCTTGGGCGACCAAAGAAACTTCGGCATCATATTCCCTGGCAAGAATAGAACCATAGCTATAATAAGCATTAGCCAGATCGCTTTTGTCGCCAATAGGGTCTTGCACTCCTGAAAAAGGATACTCCACAGCAATACCAGAAGAGATAGAGTCACCATAAACTTCAATGGCACGTTGAGAATCGGAATTAGCCATTAGTAACTGCCCGTCAATCTTAATACCGTGAAACTTAAATTCCCCCGTTGAATAATCATTGCGCTTGTAAATCACCCCATGATGAACCTTGTTTTCCAGTCCTTGGGCTATGTCATAAGTCACCGCTTGACCACCCTGGCGGCGCAACTGAATCGTAATTGGCTCTGGGTTGCCATCCAAATATACATCTACATAGTTTTCTCTACCCCAACTATCTTCTTCCAGTTCAATTTGCAGCTTAGTACCCGTAAACCTAAACTCTATCGATGTCCCAGGATACCCCAAAGCTGGTGCTTGGGGATTTTGCCAATCGATTCTACCGTCATAATTGAACAACTCATTATCTGCCCTAAATTCCCGCTCCTCTAGGGGAACTTGGGTATGGGCAGTAGGAGTATCTAAATCGGCTAAAGTACTTATCTGTTCACCAGTAAGAGCCTGATTATAAATTTCTAAACTAGCAATATTACCCTCAAAGCCATTTATATCTTTACTGTCAACATCATTTCTCTCAAATCTAGTCGAGCGATTAACCCCTCCCAAACCAATCGCCCCATGTTGCCATAATTGACTCCCCTCACCTCGACCTATTTCAACTCCATCTAGATAGGCAAATAAGACATCTGGTTGAACTGTGGTTGTCTTATTTGCGTCCAAAACTAACGCTACATGATGCCATGTATGGGAGCTAATTTTATCGCTGGCTAAAAACGTTCCTAACCAACCACTTTCAGGTCGATTCCAACCACCTACATAGAGTTTTCCTCGATCTAAATAGATATTTAAACCACGACCGCCACCTCCTTGTTCGTAGATTACTTGAGGAGTATTGCTTTGTGTATCATTGGCATTAAACCACACTGAAACAGTCCGTTGATTATGAATTTGGGAATTAACTTCAACCGAATTGGCTAAGGTAACTAAATCATCATCTCCATCAAAGCTGACACCATTGCCTAAATCTTCTCCCACTGCTTGGAAAAAGGCTCCATTTTTGAGGATACCCCCACTGTTTGCTTGACTGTCATGGGCTTGATTGCCAGAGGATTCATCTAGTTTTAGCTGTACTACTGGTTGATTCGTATCCGTATCCGTATCCGTATCCGTATCCGTATCCGTATCACAAGATTGGGTTTTAAAGTCTGCCAGGGAGCTTATTTCTGTTGCACTCAAGGCTCGATTATAGATTTTGGCTTCATCAATTGTTCCTAATAAACCCAAATCGCTAGTTGCATTTACATTTCCTGTATGGAGTTTGCTGCTGCCACTGAGTCCTCCGAAGGTTGCTCTACCCCTACTGCCAAAAACCTGACTCCCTTCACCTCGACCTATTTCTACTCCATCTAAATAGGCAAATAAGACATCTGTTTGAATTCCTGTGGTTGTTTTATTTGCGTCTAAAACTAATGCTACATGATGCCATGTATCGGAGCTTATCTGATAATTATCATTGGTTAAAAATGTTCCTGACCATTGGGTTTGTTCTTGATTCCAACCGCCTACATATAATTCTCCTTGATCTAGATAGATGTTTAAACCGCGACCATAACCGCCTTCTTGATAAATTATTTGAGGAGTACTGCTTTGTGTATCATTGGCATTAAACCACACTGAAACGGTGCGACTGGCAATATTGGATAGATTTACTTGGGTAGTAGAGGGGATGGCAACAAAGTTATCACCATGTAATTCGACTACACCATTAAATGGCTGTTGGTCTTGGGTAAAGATGGCACCTTTTGCCAGAGTTCCATCATTGCTATTACTATCATTATCTATAGTTGAATCTATGGCTGAATTAGAAGCGATGTTGCCTGTGGGGTCATTGAAATCTAGCTCGAGTATTAGTTCTGATGGGGAAATTTCTAATATAGATTGGTAGTTTTGTAGGGTGCGCAAATCTAGATTTAACTGTGATTCTATTTCTCCTAAATTGATTTCTAACTGCCAATCTCCTCCATTATCTTTGTTGCCTGTCAAATCGTTAGAAGCGGCAATGTCGGCTTGGGTTAGTTGAGCTAAAGTTTCGACAAATTCTAGATCTGCACCAATTTTGCATCCCATCAAGAGAATATCGGCATCTTCATCGAGGTGCTGTGACCACTGTTGTAATTGTTCGCTGTATTGGGCTAGGTTATGGAGGTTTAAGTTGGTCGTGCCTATTTGGAGCTGTCCTTCACTACCATGGGAAATAATTTGAACAGTGGAGATATTTTGATGTTGAGTTAATGCGGCAGTAATTTGAGCTATGCCATCACTGGCACTATCAATCATTATTACTTGTCCTTGGTTCACTCCAGAGGCTAGACCAGAGTAGTTATCAACTTGGGAATCGATGAATATTAGATTGGGGTTTAATTCTGTGGGGGAACTTGAGGCGGATACTGGCTCAAACATCTTATCGGTATATTTCAGTAGTAGTTATCACGTATTATGAAATAATAGCCGTACTTTTCTTCAACTTCTATGAAGTCTCTAATAAGTTTGAACCAATTTTTTATGAAGTTCTT
>CAKZYI010000711.1 GCA_937884735.1 uncultured Pleurocapsa sp. | reverse complement strand
AGGAATTATTGTTACATTACTAGAATTCGTATCAGGGATATTACTAAGCGACAGAATATTTAAATGGATATTACGTAATCAAAGTAATTAGTAATTAACCTTGCTCCTTGTTCCTCAAGCTGATAATCTAATGGATGTTTTGCTTTCTTTATTGTGGCTACTAGCTAATTTATAGCAAATTGTGTGATTTATCTATAGATAAGCGAGCAGCAATTATCCATGCCTAATACTACCTGGACAAGACGACATATTCTTTCGCTGATCGACTTTTCGGCTAATGAATACAATACGGTATTGCAGACTGCTGCGGGATTTCAAAAAGTACTTTCAGGAAGAACAAAAAAAGTACCCGCACTACAGGGAAGAGTAGTGGCAAATATGTTTTTTGAACCTTCTACCCGCACTCGTAGTAGTTTTGAACTGGCAGCCAAAAGACTTTCTGCTGATATATTAAATTTCTCCCCTGGTAATTCTTCTCTAACCAAAGGAGAAACAATTTTAGATACGGCGAAGACTTATTTGGCAATGGGTGCAGACATTATGGTGATTCGCCACAAGGAAGCAGGAGTACCCCAAGCGATCGCTAATGAAATGGATCGTCTAAACTCTGGGGTAACTATACTCAATGCAGGAGATGGCTTACATCAACATCCTTCCCAGGCTTTATTAGATTTGTTTACCCTGACTTCTCTGTTGGATCGAGATAATCCTCGCGTAGAATTATTAGAGGGCAAAAAAATTGCGATCGTCGGTGATATTCTTCATTCTAGGGTAGCCCGTTCTAATATCTATAGCCTTACTACGGCAGGCGCAGAGGTTCATTTAGCCGCACCACCAACTCTACTGCCCAAAGCTTTTTTAAAACTAGTAGACAAGAAATATAAGGATAAACTATTTCTTCATAGGGAATTAGATCCTGCTTTAGAAGGTGCTGATTTTGTTATGACTTTACGGTTACAAAAAGAACGCATGACGGCTAATTTTATTCCTAGTTTGCGGGAATACCATCATCTTTTTGGCATTACTCGCGATCGCCTTAAAATATCTAAACCAACTGTTAAGATACTTCATCCTGGCCCAACAAATCGCGGTGTAGAAATTACCTCAGACTTAATGGACGATCCCGATCTGAGTTTAATTCCTCAACAAGTAACCAGCGGAGTTTCAACTCGCATGGCCTTGCTGTATTTAATTGGTATCAGCGATGTTTAGAGAAAAGGATGAACTAATATTCATCCTTTCTCAGATATCAATTTAATCTAACCAAGTACTAACGTCGATCGCTAGAGTTTGTCCTAACTTAAGCAAAGGCTTAATTTGCATAATATTCCAAGGACAATTGTTGGGTGTCTCATGAGAAACAAGACATTCTGGCACAATATTTTGATGTAGGCAGTTGAAATATATTTCTTGAGCGCGATCTAAGGCTAAACCAAGATTCAATCGGTATCCTAAAGCGATCGCTGTTTCTACTCGACAGACATCTTCTTCCAGAGTTGTGGGATCGCCATCATAAAGTAATTGCCATAGTAGACGCACAATCACTTGTTCGAGCATTTTCTTGGCTTCAGATATATTTAACTGACATCGAAGATCTTCAGCTTCGGTAGCTGTCGCATTCAACTCTGCCAAGTAGTTATCGATTGCACTAGGATCTTCAAGAGATTTTTCAAGATTTTTGATTATATCTAAACAGCGAAAAGACAAAGCTACTTCTGCGGCAACCTTAAATTCTTGGGGGACTGCTAATTCTTCCTTTTGAAAAGCTGCTAGCATACTATAGTTTTCTCGGTATACTTGGGTGTAAAGCTGGTCTAGATGTTTTTTTGTTTTAACAGTAAGCAATTGGATAATACGATGTCTTTCTTCGGCAAAGAGGTCTTGTAAATTAAATGATTGACTGCCCACCATAAGGTTATTCATAGTCAAAATCACCTGAGCAATACTAGCTTGCTTGATATTGACTAGTAGCTCTAGTTTTAATACGGCATAAGCCAAACGACCTTCAAAACTATTGATACAGCAGTGGAAATCCCAACCACCTAGATGTAGTACTGCAAAAACAACATGCTGGCTTTCCCAAGTAATCTCGGAAGTCAATTCGATTTGTCCTACAGCTAAGGTTAAAGTCCCCATCTGCTGTTTTTGGTAATCCAACTGCTCAATTTCGTAACAGTAGACTCGCTCATTCGAGCGGTAATTAGTAAACAGAGAGCCAATGGCATAGTGAGCCGCTACCTGTTGGAAACCAATTTGAGAGGGTGCAACTAATTGTTGATAAACTTCCCTACCATTGCCAAAAATCTCTACATTGCTAGGAGCTTTGGCTAAACGGCTGATAAATTCCTGTTTAAGATGAATCCCTGATATTTCTCCCGCTAATTCTAGAGCGCGACTGGCATAGCGCAGAATTTGTACTCCTTCTGGACGAGATAGTTCTTCAAAAAACCAGCCGCAACTAGTATACATAAGTAACGTATGACGCTGCATTTCCAACAGACGTAGAGCATCAATTCTTTCTATTGGTGACAATTCTTTTGCTTGATGACGTTGTAAAAACTCAGTTACATTATCAACAGAGCGATCGCGCAATACTCGAACATATTCGTTTCTAGTCAACCAGGGATCGCGGAAAAACTTGCTACCTGTTTCTTGATAGATATCTATTAGTCGATCCCGTAGCCAGTCTAAAGAATCCCTTAGAGGTCTACGCCATTTTTGATTCCAACCACCTCCACTAGCGCAACCACAGTCGTCTTGCCAACGACCAACACCATGAGCGCAACTCCAGGCTGTGACTGGTTTTAACACTACTTCCCAGGTAGGAGGACAAATACTTAAATAGTGAGCATAGTTAGTTACTGTCCAGCCGTTATTAGCAAATTGCTCGCTCAAGGCATAGGCAATACACTTTTCTGTGCCGCCTTTATGGTGTCCAAAGGTTTCCCCGTCAGTAGCAACATGAATTAACTGAGACTGGCGATCGTCCCCTCGAATAGCCTGACCTAATCTATGTGAGAAATTATCTACTGTGTTAAGAACATCATTAAATCCTAAGTCGCGAGAAATAGGGCCATCATAAAAGAAAATATCAATGTAGCGATCGCCTACAAAACAGCGATAAGGACGAGTGGGACCGATTTGCGAGCCGCCTACTTCATCCCATTGGGCTGTGTCTTCTTCTGTAGTAATTAAACGACATCTTTCTGCTTGAGAAGGTGCCAAAATAATAAATTTAATTTCTTCATCAATCAAGGCTTCTAAAGTGGGGTAGTCTACTGCTGCTTCAGCCAGCCACATTCCTTCAGGCTCTCTCCCAAAACGAGAGCGAAAATCTTCTTTTCCCCAGCGAATTTGAGTAATTTTATCCCGTTTATTGGCTAAGGGAAGAATAATGTGATTGTATACTTGAGCGATCGCATTACCGTGTCCGTTTAGTCTTTGGCAACTTTTGCGGTCTGCTTCTAAGATACGCTGATATACTTCGGGATCGTATTTTTCCAACCACGACATTAAAGTCGCACCTATGTTAAAGCTCAAGTATTCAAAGTTATTAACGATCCCGATTAACTCTTGGTTGTGATTGAGGATACGTGCAAAGGCATTAGGACGATAACATTCATAATGGATGCGTTCATTCCAATCATGATATGGGTGTGCGCTTGGTTGCCTTTCAATCGTATCTAAATAAGGATTTTCTCTAGGTGGTTGATAAAAATGACCGTGAACGGTGATGTATACTCCCTGGGCAGTTTTAAGGGGATCTGAATGGATTTGAGGAGTTGTTTGCGCTGCTTGACTTAGATTTTTGGGTGCAGTAGATACCATAGAAGAATATTCTCTAAAGATGGAATTTAGTTTAATAGTTGGAAATCAAATATATGCCAGGTGCTTGGAAAGGTAAAAGAGAAACAAAAAAATTGCTGTAGTTTTGCTTTGTCTGTGGCGGGTTTCTGTCCTTTATTTAAACTTAGTTTGTTCTAAAATAACTGCTTTGTAAGATAAGTCAACAAACTTTTAAGAATATTCAATATTGTTGCCTACTCATTATCTTCCACCCAACATAAACACTAAAGATTTTATTAATTTATTTTTTAATGGATCTAGATCAATTTAAACGAATTAACAAAATTGCAAAAATAACGAGCATTACTGACTTTCGCATTCAATCTTATGATGGAGTTGATTTACTCGTGACGGGTGGTTTTGATTTTGCTTATTATCATCAGGTTGAAGTTGAGTTCAAAAAAGTTTCTTATATGTCTCTTCTCTCATATTTTAACTATCCT
>CAKZYI010000710.1 GCA_937884735.1 uncultured Pleurocapsa sp. | reverse complement strand
GTTATGCTTGCGGTATCCTTTAGGACGCGGAGCGGTATCCTTTAGGACTAATGACCAAATAACTAATAACCAATAACCAATGACCTAATTAGTATTACAAACTGACTCCCAAAATATTTAAGCCTAAATTGACGCAGTAACCCATTCCAAAAGCAAAGGGAATAATAAAAGCAATCATGGCAGTGGTGGTTTTTAAACCTCGTTCTTTAATCATAATTTGTAACTGAGCGATGCAGGGTAAGAAGAGGGTTAAGACGATCGCAGCAACAACTAATTGATTGCCTGTCAAACTTCCCTGCTGCTGCATATCAAACAAGCCTGCTGCGCCATAATCCCTTCGGAAGAAGCCATAAAGGAATACAGGGGCGGTTGCTGCGGGCATTCCCATCGCAACGGTAAAGGGTTCAATTGCGCGAACAATTAGATCGAAGATGCCTGTGAGCTTGCCCAACCAGATAAACACCGATGCCCAAATAAATAGAGGTAAAATTTCCCAGAAGTACCACTTCATACGTATCCAGGTTTTAGTTAGAATATTGCGTAACTTGGGGAGTCTTAAAGGAGGAATCTCTAAATAAAATGCCCCAGATTTACCTGGAAATAATTTGGCACTCAAGAAGCCAATAACTAGAAAAATTGCCACAACTAAGCTACCCCAAACCATTAAGGCTGCTGGTTTTTGGGCTAATAATCCTAAGATTACTCCCCACTGAGCGGCACAAGGAATGGCGATCGCTAGTAAAAAAGTTGCAATTAAGCGTTCTCGTTTAGTTTCTAGGGTACGAGTCACCATAGTTGCCATCGTATCGCAGCCCAAGCCTAAAACCATCGGAATTACTGCCCTCCCCGATAGTCCGATAGATTTGAACAAGCGATCGAGCATTAGAGACATTCGAGGTAAATAGCCACTATCTTCTAGAAGGGAAAACATGAGGAAGTAGGTGGCGACAATAGGCAACACAATCGCCGTAGCATAGCGGATACCCAAAGTAATAATGCCATAATCATTGCCAATTAAATCTTGTATAGATTGCCACGGAATTATTTGAGCAACAATTTGATTAACAACAGGGTTGATTTGTCCTTCAAAAAAACCTTCAATGCGATCGACTAATTCTCCTGCCCCAAACTCTCCCACAAATTTGTAGATGCCAAAGTAGAGAATAATTACTAAGATCGGAAATCCTGTCAAGGGATTAATTGTTAGACGATGAAGAGTTTCTTTGAAAGAATTTTGGGCAGGTTTAGTTGCTTGGATGGTGCGGGCTTCTAAACTATGGGCTTGCTTTTGTCTGGCTTCGGCGATCGCTAAATCTATAGGATACTTAAGTTTATTTTGTGTCACTGTCAGCAGTATTTCTATTTCTTGTTGCTGTTTGCGGTCTTGTTTTAAGATCGACCAAAGATCGGGGTCTTTTTGCAGTAACAGTAAAGCCAGACTCCGAGGAGATAGGGTATATTGCCCCAAAACGCTACTTTGTCCTAATGCAGCTAAATTCTCTAACCAAGATTCAAGCTCTGCGATCGCTTGTTCTATAGGTTGGGGATAGGTAATTTGGCTACTCATCGTGCTGTCTCCAAATTATTTAAAGTATTTAAAGTTGCTTCTGGCTGAATTGACAAACATTGAAGTATGGTTTGTTTGAGTTCTCGCATGCCTCGATTGAGAGTAGCAGACATCAAAATTACTGGAATATTCAACTCAGTTTGCAAAGCGTCTGACTGTACTTTTAGACCTAAATTATCTGCTTCGTCCATCATATTGATTGCTAAGACTACGGGTAATCCTGCTTCTATTAACTGGAAGGTTAACGGCAACATCCGACCCAGATTTTTGGCATCAACAACATGAATTACTGCATCAAATGATTCTTGTGACAGTAAGTTTCTCCCTACTTTTTCCTCTTCACTAATGGGTACGAGGGAGTACATTCCTGGGGTGTCAATAACTCTAATTTGATGCCCTTTGATTTTGGCTACACCCCGATTTATTTCTACCGTTGTCCCTGGATAGTTGGAAACATCGACATAAACCCTTGTTAATTTGTGAAACAAAACGCTTTTGCCTACGTTAGGAGTTCCTACCAAAGCTATGTTGCCGTCTACTGCTTTTACTTGTTTGCTACGGTGTTTTCTGGTCAGCCTTTGCCACCAGTTGCTTTTCTCTATATCGCAATTTTGTTGGCATTGATGACAATTCATATTAATAAATCTCCTACTGATGTTAACAGTTAGTTGACTAGAGTATTATTTTTTGAAAAGTTTAAAATCCTGTTTTATCTTGAGTATTCTCGCGCCGATCAAAATTTCAGTCGCTTACTTATTGAGAATCTTTTTTAGAAGCTATTCCAATATTACAGGCGCGATTAAATCGTTTTATTAATACTCCAAAAATTGCAACAAATTGTTATTAAAAACGATCGCCAATTAGAGCCTAAAAGCTATTGAATGACATAGTTTGAGTACGTAAAGCCCAATATCCTTGCCTAAAAACACTCGAAGGTCACATATAAATACAAGTACCGCCACCACAAAAGAAATTTTAAATCCTGGCAAATCCGAGGTTTAAACTACTTGAGTATATATCTAATCAATTTGAATCAATCTATATTCAATTCGACGAAAAAGCAATAGATTGAGCCTTTGATATAAACAAAACAACATCGAAGTTGTTTCAAGTTAGAACCATGCAACAGCCTTTCGAACAAAAATTTACTTTACAGCAATTAGGAACATCTACTTTTCTTTCACCCAAGCAGGGAAAAGAATTTAATCCATTTAATCCAATTGTTCATCAGTGGCGTACATCACTTAATAAATTACATCAAAAATGCGATCGCGGACGAGCTAAACGCAACTGGATAGAGGGATTAACAATAGATCCAGGCTTTCATGGTCTGTTATTTTTCCAGTTAGTTTATTGGTTAGAACAAAAGAAAATTCCTTTTCTACCACACCTATTAGCTTTTGGTTGGTGCCTTGCCACCAATCTAGAAATTTATCCCGAACGCATGATTGGTAGAAGAGACAGTGAATGTAGCTCGACATTTGACAATATCATTGTCGCACCGATTGTTGATGTTCCTAGGAGCGCAAAGTCTGAAATTTATCAGCATCTTCAAGAATTATCAATACCCTGCTGGCGTACTCGCGACGGTAATATTTGGGTGGAAATTAGCAATGTCAATATTGCGGTACTCGTCCATAGAGCGATCGAACAAGCGACAGCAAAATCTCAATTGACAGTGAGCTTACTACAAAATTGCTGGAACAAAAATTCAAATAGCTAAACATGAATTAGAGTTCAAGCGATCGCATAGTTTTAAACTCTAACAGCTTTTATCATTTCTAATCTCTAGCAAATAAGCAAACATTCAATCTTACCAACACTATGAGTTGTGTCATTGTAATTGAATTTGTTCTTTGTCCTTTGTCTTTATAACCAATGACCACCCTCGACAGTTTGCTCAACGGGGGGAACCCCCGCAACGCAACTGTCTCGCAATGACCAATGACTAACAACCAATGACTAACAACAAACAAACACTTAGGAGAATTAATTACATGAAAATAGCCGTTGCAAAAGAAAACGAGCTAGGGGAGTTTCGAGTAGCTCAAGTTCCCAATACCGTATCGCGTTTGGTTAAACAAGGTTTTGATGTTTGGGTAGAGGCGGGTGCAGGTTTAGGTGCAGGTTATCAAGACGCTGACTATGAAATAGCAGGAGCAAAGATAGTTGCCGATCCCGCTATACTATGGGGCAAAGCAGACATCTTACTTAAAGTTAATCCACCTGGTAAGCGAGATGAGTTGTCAGAAATTGATTGGCTCAAATCTGGTGCTGCTTTGATTAGTTTCCTCAAACCTTTAAACGATCCTAGCATCACCCAAAAGTTAGCTCAAAAGCAAATTACAGCTTTTAGCATGGAGCTAATACCCCGCAGTACTCGCGCTCAAGGCATGGATGCGTTGTCTTCCCAAGCCAATATTGCGGGCTACAAATCAGTGTTGTTGGCAGCAGCTAGTTTACCGCGCATTTTCCCGATGATGACTACCGCAGCCGGCACAATTCCGCCAGCTTAAGAAGTATTTATAGGCGCAGTGTAAGCTGGGTTACAGGCGATCGCCACAGCCCGAAGACTAGGCGCAGTAGTAGATGCCTTTGATGTTCGCCCCACTGTTGCCGAGCAAGTAAAGAGCGTTGGTGGTAATTTTATTGAAATTAACCTCGAAGAAACAGCCGAAGCAGACGGAGGCTATGCTAAACAGGTTTCAGGTGATACTCAAAAGCTTATTCGTCAGGGTTTGAGTTCTTATATAGCTAAAGCCGATGTGGTAATTACTACAGCACAAGTCCCTGGAAAAACCGCACCGCTATTAATTACGGAAGATACAGTGGCGCAAATGAAACCAGGTTCGGTAATCGTCGATCTGGCAGCCGAAAGTGGCGGTAACTGCGCCTGTAGTGTAGCTGGCAAAAATGTGACCTCTCATGGCGTAACCATAATTGGCTTAACCAATCTTCCTGGTACTGTCCCTGTAAATACCAGCCAAATGTATGCCAAAAATCTTTTGAATTTGGTGAAACATTTAGCCAAAGATGGCGAATTACAGCTTGATTTTGCCGATGACATTACTAATAGTGCTTGCGTTACCCATGGTGGTGAAATTCGTAACGAAAGGATTAAAGAGGCGTTGTTAGTAGTTAGTCATTAGTCCTAAAGGATACCGCTCCGCGTCCTAAAGGATACCGCAAGCATAAC
>CAKZYI010000709.1 GCA_937884735.1 uncultured Pleurocapsa sp. | reverse complement strand
TACACAATCGTTCGATAGAATCCTTAGAAACAGAACTTTTGCATATCTCCAAAACATCATCCCCAATGGCATTAGTTTTACCCTGTTTATTCTCTGAATTAGAAGGCCCTGCTTTAGGTAATATTGTAGATGAGCTAGCTCAGGTAAAATATTTAAATCAAATTATAGTTGGTTTGGATCGGGCAAACGAAGCGCAATTTGAATATGCCAAGAATTACTTTTCTCGATTGCCTCAGGAGCATAAAATTTTGTGGAATGATGGTCCTAGAATGAAGGCTGTTCACGAATTTTTGCAGAAAGAAGAATTAGCCCCTAATGAACGGGGAAAAGGATTTAATGTCTGGTATTGTATGGGTTATTTTCTTGCCAGCGGCAAAGCCAAAATATTGGCACTCCACGATTGCGATATTCTGACTTACGAAAAAGGTTTATTGGCTGAGTTGCTTTACCCCATTGCCAATCCTTTGTTCGATTTTAAATTTTGCAAGGGCTATTATTATCGACAGGCTAACAATAGACTCAATGGTCGAGTTATGCGATTGCTAGTTAGTCCTTTGGTGCGTTCTTTTCAAAAGCTGTTTGATGATAGTTCTTTCTTAGACTATATTGACAGCTTTCGTTATCCTTTGTCGGGAGAATTTTCCATGGCTGTGGACTTAGTTAATAATGTTCGCATTCCTTATGATTGGGGCTTGGAAATTGGTATTTTAGATGATGTTTATCGAAATTATCACGTTAATAAAATTTGTCAGGTAGACATTGCCAACGCTTACGACCACAAGCACCAAGAACTTTCGATTCAAGATCGAGAAAAAGGTTTGTCTAGAATGTCGATTGATATCTGTAAAGTCTTTTTTCGCAAAATGGCTGCTAACGGTCAAGTTTTCTCTCAAGAAGTTTTTCGGACTATTAAAGCCACCTACTACCGTACAGCACTTAACTACATCAGACGTTATTACAGCGATGCGGTAATGAATGGATTGACTCTAGACCTTAATAGCGAAGAAAAGGCAGTAGAACTGTTTTCTCAATCAATTATTCATGCTGGAAATGCTTTTTTGCAAAATCCTCAGCTGCGTCCTGTGATTCCTAGCTGGAATCGAGTTATTAGTGCCGACCCAAATATTTTCCAGAAGCTTTATGATGCAGTAGAAGCAGACAACGATCTAAGGAAAGAGGAAGGAGGAGGGAGGAACAAGGAAATTCGAGACCCCGCGTTATCCTAAAGGCGACAAGGACAAGTGCACTCTTTGGATTTCCTAAAGGATATATGGGTCGCGGTATCCGTAATAGACACGAAGAGGAATCCTTTATAATTACTTTCTCGAACAGATATCTTTAAAATTCCTGGTTTCAACAGCGTGGTTGTACATGGCGAACTAAATTCGCGCCCTCCCCACGCTCAAACTAGATGCGGTTTATGTTTATGTCTCTGCTTTTCATAACTTCGTTGAATAGTGGAGTTGATAAAGCTTGTTCGACGGGATAGATGCCTGGATGTTGGAGTTTTCCCTCTAAGATTAATTGAGCGATCGCACCTGTTCCTGCACCTGCGGAGATCGCAGTATTATTATGTGTCATGGTTGCACAGTATTTTGTTTGTTTTCCGTCTTTCTCTCCCGTGATTTCTGCCCGCATTCCTACTCCAATACCACTAAAGCGATCGGTTACTTTAGTCATGGCATAGCTAACCTTAGAAAAGAATTCAATTCCTCCTGGACTGGTTACCCAATTTTCAGGGAAGACATGAGCTGTAATCCAGGTTAAGTGGTTGTACCAGTCGGGAATTGAGCCAAATTTAGTAATTACTGTATCTACTTGAAAAGAATCGGCAAAGGTATAGGTTTCTGGCATATCAAACCAATATACCCCCGTTTTACCATAGGGCTTGGGGAATTCTATTACCTCTCGTTCAGTGTAGGGCAAGGTATCTTGCCATTTACCGTTGATTAATGCTGAGAATGTGTTTTTTAATCCTAAAAAGGTAGTACGCATCACCGTTAAACCCGCACCTCCTGAACCTCCAACTACATAACTAAGATGAATTTTTTGAGGCTTATCAAACTCCTCTATTCCCTGCTTGACCATGCTGTTGGAAATGCCTGGGAATATACCCGTGTTTAAAATTGCTGTCGTGTTACTGGCGATCGCTTTATCGTTATGCTTGATCACCCGTTCGTAAAAGGAACGATGATCGCTAACGTCAATATAATCCACTCCTGCATCAATGCAAGCTTCTAATACTCTGCCGTCTCGGTGATGAAAAGGCCCTGCACAGTGTACGACCAAATTTGTAGAAGCAATCGCCTTTTTTATTTGTTCTCTATTTGCTAAATCTAACCCAAGGAAGTCGAACTTTGAATCTACTTGTTTGTGGCTGCGAGAAGTTACAGTTACTTGTGCATCGGTATGATTGGCAATATCTTGTGCTACGCTATTGCCGATTCTGCCACATCCCCCTATTACTAATACTTTTTTAGTCATTGTTTTTTACTAAATTGTTTTTTCTTTAACTATAGATTCGATCTATTTTTGTTGATATTGATAATTTTATTTAAGTAAATTAATGTTAAGAGTTCTTACTGAGAATACACAACGAATTTACAGCAATAGCCGTTCCGCCATAAAATGTTGGGTTATTAAGCAACAAATTTTTCCTAGTTTGGGAACTGTTGTCAATTTTTTACAATGGCTTTTTGAGATATCTTTGCAAGCTATATAAAATAAGGATTATAAGAATATTAAAATCTTCAACTTAATCAATTGCAATAAAATCCTATTTTTTCTTATTGACTAAG